>RFHL01000611.1 GCA_003696875.1 Bacteroidota bacterium
ATCCCAATCCTGGCGAGGGAGAGGTGTACCTGCGGCGGCCGGCCGGGCCGGCCGGGCAGGTCTGGCTGACCGACCCGCAGGGTCGGCAGCTGGGGCAATGGGCCTGGCCGGCGGGAAGTCCATCCCTGCGTCTGGACCTCCCCTCCCTGCCGGCCGGCGCCTACTACATCCGCTGGCAGGCCGGCACCCAGTACGGCAGCCGCCTCTGGCGGAAAGATTAGCTGCCTGGCGGCCGGATGATACAACCTTTTTTGCCCAGGGAGGTACCTTGGGAAAGCCCTCTCTGAGTTTCACCACGATGACCGACTTCTCCCCGGAATCCGATTTCACCTTACCAGCGGCAGAGGCCAGGTTGCTTGAGGGCTGTCTGGTGCAGGATCGCCGCGCCCAAAAGGCGCTGTATGATCGCTACAAAGATGCCATGTACACCCTGGCCTATCGCATCACGGGCGACTTTGAGTCGGCCGAAGATGTATTGCAAGAAGCCTTTCTGGGGGTATTTCGGGGAATTGACCGGTTCCGGGGTGCCTCTACCCTAGGGGCCTGGATCAAGACCATCCTGGTACGGACGGCTTACAAACACCTGAAGCGGCAACGCTACCATGCCCCGCTGGCCGAGTTGCCCGACGAGGGGCCGATAGACTGGGGACACCAGCTGGAGGCAGAGTACCTCGAACAAGCTATTCAGGCCTTGCCACCGGGATACCGGTCGGTCTTTGTCCTGGTGGAGGTGGAGGGCTATGCCCACAAGGAAGTCGCCGAACTGCTCGGCATTTCGGTCGGCACCTCCAAATCGCAGCTCTACTACGCCAAGCGTCATTTGCAAAAACAACTCAAAGCCCTGGGGGTAGGACCATGAATACCGAACGCCATCATGCCTCGCTGAAAAACGCCCTGAGTCAGTTACCGGTCTATTCCCCTGCGGCCGAAAACTGGGAAGCCATTGAGCGGAACCTGGACAGCCCGGAAGAACGCAAGCCGGACCGCCTGACCCAGGCGGTCCGGCAGTTGCCCTCCTATGCCGCCCCCGCGGGCGGCTGGCGGCAGCTCGCCCGGCAACTTCCCATGCCGCGCCGCTGGCGCTATGGCTGGGCCGCCGCGGCGGCCGTGCTGATTCTGGCCCTGGCAGGCACCTGGCTGGCCTTGCCCCCGGAGCAGCGCCTGCCCCTCTCGGAGCGGCACCTCAAGACCCGGCCGGAACTTCCCATACCCGAGCCAGCTCACTTTGAGCAAGTTGCCCCCTTGCTGGTCTGGGCCGATAGCTGCTATGCCCGCCAAGAAGGGGCACTTCCGCCCGAAGCAGAAGCGCAGTGGGCCCAACTCATGGCCGAGCGCGCGCGCTACGATAGCCTGGCGGCTTTACCCGCCAGCAAAATTCGCTTTCACCTGATGTCGGAACTGGAGATACAGCTTAGAGGGCGCCTCTTTCAGCTGGAACCCTGGCTGTGCCAATCGCCTTGAAAATGCAAAAGCCGGAGGCAGCTTCCGCTGCCTAATCCTCCCAATAGTTGAGATCCTTATTTTTGCGCTTCTGGGTACGCCTCAGGACCTCCTGAAGCAATCGGGTGGCCGTAATCGGATCGAAGCCGATGGTCGGCAAGAGGTTGCGGGTCTGGTATTGGTCAAAATACATCTGCCGCCCGACGAGCAATCGCTCGTTGCCATCGACAGGGAGCGTGGCCATGATGGCGTGAAGCGTTGCCGGGTCCAGGTTTTCGCGTGCGTTTTGCTCCAGGGGCAAATTGGTCACGTCCAGATTGACCACGGCGGTGCGCAGCTCTTCCGGACTGTCATAAGGAAAGATAAAGACGGAGTCGAGCGAGAAGGTATCTTCCAGCAAATAATTGATGGCGTAGATATACTGCGACTTGTCGCCCTGGTATTGCTCCAGGTAATCTTTTACAATCAGCTTGCTGGCATGATAGCCGATGTGGGTAAAGTAAAGGGTGTCGCCGAGTCCTACCGGCACGCTGTAGAAGCCCTCGGTATTGCTCATGGCCCCGGAGCGGGTATGGTTGACCCGGATCCGCACATAGGGGATCGGCTGCTCTGTAGACTGGCTGACCACCAGGCCGGAAAACTGGAATACGTTATAGCGATTGTCCTGAGCCTGAGTGAGCTGAGGGAGCAGTAGCAGACCGAGGAATACCCAAATAAGGTGCTTCATGAAGGTAAAGATAGCAGAATGCGGGCGGTAATTCGAAAAGCGAGGCTGCTTTTTCCTACGCAAGACCTTGTGTCAGGTTGAGGGAATGGATAACTTCCCTCAAGTACTAGAACTCCCACCGTATCGCAGATGTTGTAGGCTCCTCGATGGTTGCCTGTCCTATGAAATTCCGCACCGAACTTCCCTCCGGCTTGAGTCCCTTGCAGCTGTCCTACGGGCAGGGCATCGTCGCGATGGGCTCCTGCTTTGCCGACCGGATCGGGACGCGTCTGAGCGAGGCCCGGCTGGTCTGCACCGTCAATCCCCTGGGGATTGTGTACAACCCTCTGTCGCTGGCCTACCTGCTCCGCGTCGCCCTGGGCGACGCTGCCATGCCCACCGGCACCTATGCCCCGCATCTGGAGGCCTGGCACAGCTTTGCGCTGCACAGCCGCCTGAATGCCCCGGACCAGACCAGCTGGCAGCGGGGGGTAGAAGCATCCTTTGCCCGGCTAGGCCGGGCTTTGACAGGAGCCCAGGTGCTGATGCTCACCTTCGGTACCGCCCTGGTCTACCGCCGCCACGATACTGGCGAGGTCGTCAACAATTGCCACCGCTACCCGGCAGCCTTTTTCCGGCAAGATCTCCTGCCGCTGCCCGAAATGCTGTCGACCATGTATGCGCTGGTGCGCCTGCTGCGGGCGCAGCGGCCCGGCCTGCAGCTCCTGTTGACGGTGAGTCCCGTGCGCCACATCAAGGAAGGCCTGCCCTTGAACAGCGTGAGCAAAGCCAGCCTGCGGCTGCTATGCCATCAGCTGGCCTCCTCGCTGGAGGAGGTACACTATTACCCCGCCTACGAGCTGATGGTGGATGACCTGCGGGACTACCGCTTTTACGGTCGGGATCTGATCCACCCGAGCGAGATGGCCGAGCAGTATATCTGGGAGCACTTCTGTGCGACCCACCTCAGCCCGGAGGCGCGGGACATGTTGTCCCGTTGGGAGCAGGTGCAGCGGGACCTGGCCCACCGCCCCCGGCAACCGGGCAGCCAGGCGCACCGCCGCTTTCTGGAAAAGCTGCGCGACAAGCTGCAGGCTCTGAGCCCCCAGCTCGACTGCGCCGCCGAGCTGGCGCAGGTGGAGGCCGCCCTGGCGGGCTAGTAGTTGGCTGACCGATCCTGACCTTCGGTCAGGCAAAACGGGCTTTCGGACAGGATTTCCCCCTCCTGGGGCAATCGCCTGCGGAGAAGCCGGGTTCAAGGCGTATCCTTATCAGGCCGCTTGATCTGGCTGCCTCCCTTCCGCCAAGGGATGCTTCCCAAACACAATTCTCGCTTCATTCAATTTTCAAATGTATCTTTTCGTTCTTACTTTCCCAATATTTAAAATTTCTTCATCTTGAAAAATGGCCTCTTCCTGCTCCTCGCGAGTGTTGTCATCCTCCTCGCGCCGATGCGCTCGACCGGTCAAACTGTCAATGACGAGGTAGCCCTTCGTGCTTTCACCCGGTCCTTTATGGTGGCATTTAACCAGCAGGACCACGAGGCCCTGGAGGCTATGTTTACCGATGATGCGCTGTACATGGATGCCGGCGGCAACGAGATCCGGGGAGCGGCCAACATCGGGAACCACTTCGCCAACCAGTTTCTTCACGACAATGCCACCCTTGCCCTCCGCCCTATGTAGCTCGACTGGAATGACAGCGAGGGCGCTTTTATCGCTTCGGGATCCTACCTGCTGTATGGGATCACCATTGTCTACGACATCCCGATCGATCAAAAGCTGACCTATTTTCACACCATGATTAAGGAAGGAGATCAATGGAAAATCGGCCGGGTCGTCCTGAGCCCCATGGTGAAGACCATGATCTACCAGAAAACCCGGGACTTCTCAGAGTGGCAATCGATCCTGCGTGGATTCCTGTTCCAGGCCGGCTCATCGGTGCTGGCGCAGGAGTCTGGGCAGACTGCTGATGACTCGCAGGGGGCCTACGCCATCCTGACCTGGTCCTCTATGGATGCGGCCAAGTCCTTCTTTGCGAGAGACGGCTGGCAAGATACGGTAGAGACGCTCAGCAGTGGGGCTGTACAGCCCCCTAGCGTCTTGTTTATTGAGAACAAATAGGTGTGTAGGTTTTTTCTTTTTTCGCTCACAAGCCCCCTTGATCATGATACGTTTCAGTCTTCTTTTTCTGCTGGCCTTCCTGGCTTGCCAGTCGAATATCGCCCAGAATGCTCCTGAGCCCCTGGTCTTACAGGAGGATCCAGCCTCCGGCCAATACGGCTATGCAGACGCAACGGGAAAGGTGCAGATTGCTGCCGGCAAATATGCCTACTGCATGACCGATACCTTCCGCACGCACGCCATCGTGCGGCTGCGCACCCAGCCCAAATGGGTAGTTATCGACCGGCAGGAGCGCGTCCTGTACGAAGTCTTCCCCTATGACAATGGGCCTGATTACCCATCAGAAGGCCTGTTTCGCATCATGGTGGATGGGAAGATCGGCTATGCCGATGGCGAGACCTTCGAGATCGTCATCCAGCCGCAATTTGGCTGCGCCTACCCCTTTGAAGGGGGGCAAGCCAGGGTGAGCTATGATTGTCAGTCTGTCCAAGATGGGGAATATACGTCCTGGGAAAGTGCATCCTGGCAGTATGTGGACCGGCAGGGCGTGGTGAAGTAAGGGATCTCCCTGAGGCGATGGACTTGCGCGGCGTGAGTGGCCTGGAGGGCCTGGTCCGCTACCCGCCGGGCGGGTAGCGGACGGAGCGCCAGCGAACCCCGGAAGGCAACGACCCCGGCGGCAGCTTGGCTGCGGCCGGGGTCACGCCCATATACGGAATCGGAAAAGGAACTATCGGATCTCGATCCGCCGGGTATGGCGGGACAGGGGCGTTACCCACTCGACCAGATACAGCCCCGGGCTGACCTGCGGCAGGTCGATGGTCGCCTGTACGGAGGTGGCGGCAGAGATATACCGCGCATAGAGGCTACGGCCCATGGCATCGAGCACCCGCAGGGTGCCGGCTTCGGCTTCGGACTGGGTCAGGCTCACCTGGAAATGGCCCTCGCTGGGATTGGGAAAGGCGGTGAGCTGCAGGATGCGGGTAGCATCCATCGTGAGGGTAAGGGTGGGGCTGTGTGCCCAGGCCCCATCGAGGTCTATCTGCCGCAGGCGGTAGTAGACGTTGTGTGCGCCCTGGGGCAGGTCGGTATCGGTAAAGGAGTAGGCCTGCGGCTGATCGCTGAAGCCAGCGGCTGCCACCTCGCCCAGGGCCAGCCAGAGATCCTGCTGGTCGTAGGTACGCTCCAGCACAAAGTGGCTGGTATTGATCTCCTGGGCGGTGCGCCAGCTGACGATGCCCTGGCTGCCGCGCTGCTCGACGCTCAGGTCGAGCCACTCGACGGGGAAGGTACTGCCGGCGACGCCTTCGGCGGCGCCGATGTCTACCAGGCCGTCTTGCACGCGGGCCTGGTTGTTGAGGTCTACCGCCGGCAGGTTGGGGGCGTTGGGGTCGCCATTGTTGAGAGCTGGCGAGCCGCTGCTCACCCCGATGACCTCGTCGCCGCTACAGTCCTGTCCATCGGGACCGGCGAGGCTGGCAAAGAGGGGGTTCTGATCCAGGTTGTTGCCAGCATCGGTGAGGGTGGCGGGCCAGTTGGCTCCACTCCCCTGAGAGCCCTTGAGGATACAGTTGCGGAAGCTGGGCAGGGAGGCATTGGTATACCAGACGGAGGCGGCCACATGCTGGGAGCCATTCTGGTCTTCGTTGTCCCAGAAGATGGTGTTGTAGGCGTTAAAGGCGCCGTAAGAACTGAGGTACACGGCTCCGCCGTGGTTGTCGGCTTCGTTGTTGGTGAAGGTATTGTTGGTGAGGGTCGTGGCCGAACCGTTTTTGAGATAGATCGCGCCCCCGTGGTTTTCGGCCTCATTGTTGGTAAAAGCTGAGCCCGTCAGGGTAAAGCTGCCCAGCTGGGTGGCATAGATCGCCCCGCCCATGCCGCTCCCTCCATCGGCCTCGTTGCCGCAGAAGTAGCTGTTGACTATGGTGAGGTTGGAAAGGTTGTCGGCATGGAGGGCACCGCCTTTTTTGCTCTCCCCGCCATAGAACCCACAACCTTCGATGTAGAGCTGGCTCAGCTGGGTGATGTGGAGGATCCCACCGTCGCGCTTGGCTTCCAGATCATAGCAGTCGAGGTTGCGGAGGGTGAGCGTGGAAAGGTTGTGGGCCAGAATGCCGGCACCATCGGACTGGTCACTGGGGCCCTCAGCCTCAGCCCGCTGCAGGGTAAACCCATCAATGGTCACAGACACCTGCTGCTGAATGCGAAAGAGCTGATACACCCGCTTGCCATTGCCCAGGTCGCCATCGATGATGGCATGGTTGCTATTCCAGTTGCGCTGCGCCAGCTGGGACTCGGTCCCGGCGAAGCCACCATAGAGCGAGAGCGATTTGTTGATGAAAAAGGTCCGCTCCTTGGCCTTGTTGTCGCTGGTATTCCCACTGGTGGTGCGGGAGGGGGTATAGGTCCCCGCCGCCACCCACAGCTCCGCCCCGCCTGGGGCGGCATCAATGGCATCTTGCAGATCGGTGTAGGCATCGGTCCAGCTGCTGCCGTCCCCAGCACCCGTGGCGCCAGCCTTTACGAATACTTGCGCCTGGCTGTTAGAAATCAGGGCAAATGTGAGGCTCACGAGGAGTCCAAAAGTAGAAATACGCATCGTTAGTTGATTTTGGGAGATTATGATTCAAGGTTGAGCTCGGACAGGTGCGTAAGGTTTTTACAAAATACGCACAAAAAAGCCCTTCTTCTCCTCCTGCCTACCCCAACCGGATGGAAATGGGGTCGACTGGTAAAAAAGCTCCCGTGAATTAGCTGGAAACACCGACAATCCTGCGCCTTGTTGATATTTCATATTTTCAGAAGAAGGTTTTGTTGCCGACTCGAAGCACTTTCTCCCCGGACATACCGAGGATGTTCCGATAAATGCATATATTTTATCCCATCAAACAGTTCGCGGCTATGCAAAAACATCCTCCCTCCCGACGAGAGGCCTTGAAAACCCTGGGCCTCACCACCGGGGCGCTGGCTTTCAGTCCCGGGGCCATCCTGCGTCCCCGCCGCAAAGAGCGGCTCGGCGTCGCCCTGGTAGGCCTGGGCTACTACAGCACCGACATTCTGGCCCCGGCCCTGCAGGAAACCGAACACTGCTACCTTGCCGGAATCGTGACCGGTAGTCCGGACAAGGTGCCGGTCTGGCAGGAACAGTATCAGATCCCCGATACCCATGTGTATGACTATGCCAGCATGCACCGGATCGCCAACAATCCGGACATTGACGTGATCTACATCGTGCTGCCCAACGGCATGCATGCCGAGTATGTGGTGCGGGCCGCCGCCACCGGCAAGCATGTCTGGTGCGAGAAGCCGATGGCCATGAGCGTGGCCGAATGCACCGCTATGATCGCCGCCTGTGAGGCCAACAAGGTCTCGCTATCCATCGGCTACCGCATGCAGCATGAGCCCAATACCCAAAAGCTGATGGGCTTTGCCGGACACAGCGATTTTGGCAGAGTCCAACTCGTCTCGGCGGCCGCCGGGTATAGAGAGGGCCGGGCCGGCCACTGGAAGCTGACCCGCAAGCTGGGCGGCGGGGCCATGTATGATATGGGGGTGTACCCCCTGCAAGCCGCCCGCTACGCGGTGGGCGAAGAACCCATCGCCGTTTTGGCCCGGCATTCGACGACCCGGCCAGACCTTTTCAAAGAGGTGGACGAAACTACTCTGTTTCAGCTGGAGTTTCCCGGGGGCGCGGTGGCCCAGTGTGCCACCAGCTTTGGCATGAGCATGAACTACCTGCATGTTACCTACGAAAAAGGCTGGGCCAATCTGGACCCCTTCTCCGGCTATCAAGGCGTAGGCGGTAGCGCCAGCCAGGGCCACAGCCTCGCCCCTTGGCCCGGCAATCAGCAGGCCCGGCAGATGGACGAGGATGCGCTCGCCATCATGGAAGGGAAGCCCATGCGGGTCCCGGGCGAAGAGGGGATGCGTGACATCCGTATTGTAGAAGCCATCTACCGCTCGGCCCAGACGGGCCAGCGCATGCGGCTGTGATTTTGTCCTCTGACTTCAACCATGCCAAACATGAAGCCCCCCTTTCTGGCCATTCTCCTGCTGCTCCCCCTCTGGGTGATGGGCTGCGAGCCGAGCGAGCAGAAACACAATCCGCCGGCTGGCCCGGAGGAAGTTGCTACGCCTGCTCCCGGCGTGAGTCCCTCTCCCAGCGACCCCCAGCGGAAGTCCGTCCTGGACTACTACCGCAGCCTGAAGCCTCCCTACGCCAGCCCCTATGCCCTGCGGCAAGAGGGTGAGCGCTGGCTCACCACCTCCACCGCCGATTATGAAATCGAAGCCACCGTCGACCTTCGGAATGGCTTCATTGAGATTGTAGATGAAGGAACCGGGGGAGGCACGGAAAAGGTGCAGGTGGTCCTCTTCCGGCTGGCCGATGGCGCGCCCATGATTGCCATCAGCCAGCAATCCTTTGACGGGATTGGGGAAAGTCAGACTTACCACTTCCTTCGCCCCGAGGACCCGGAGCAGTATGACTGGACCGAGCATACGCTGGGCGTCATCGGCCCTTACGATTTCCTGGAGCTTGACTATGCCGAAGAGCCTGACCTGCTGGAGGAAGCCCTCCCGGTCCTCATCGACCTCCCCCAGTACGGCACCGCCCTGACTGCCCGGATATCGACCAGCAAGCGTTTTCTCTACTGCGGCGATCAGGCCAGTGCCGAACAACACCTCGTGTGTCCGGCCTTTGACCGCCTGAGGCGCACAGAGTTTCAGCTCAGCTGGGACCGGGAAGCGGGGCAATTCCACTTCCCGGCCGAGTAGGTCAGCGGGTCAGTTGGAGGCGCATCACGCCCCGGCCGCGGGGCGAATGTACCTCCAACAGGTACAGACCTGCCGGTAGCGTAGGCAAATCCCATGTGCCTTGTCCAGGGTTCAACCCCTGTTGTCCCACCAGGCGACCTTGCAGGTCGCGCAGGTATAAGTGCCCCCCCTGGGCCTGCGCCCAGCGATAATGCAGGTGCTCCCGCACCGGGTTGGGATAGGCCACAAAGCCCAGATCGGCCAGGTCCTCTATGTTCTGCGCCTGCACCGCCTCCACGGCCGCCAGGGCGTCCAGCTTCCCATACCCCCAGCGGGTATTGGGCACGCTGCCGGTAAAGGCATCGGCCCGGGCGGTCTGGTGGAGGAGATCCCGCACCTGATCGACGGTCAGCTGCGGATTCACTTCCAGCAGCAGGGCGATGGTCCCGGTCAGCACCGGGGCGGCAGCGCTGACCGCATTTTGCAGGCCATAGTACCCGTTGCTACCCTCGACGACGTTGAAGGCAAACTGCCCGTAGTAGGTGTCGGGGCTATAGGCCCCGATGTTGAGCTCGCCAGGGACGGCGATGTCTACCCCCAGCCGCCCGTCGAGGGTCGGGCCGGCACTGCTGCCAAGCCATAGATCGCCGCGGGCTCCCTGCCCGCCCCGCGCCCGGGGGATGCCGTCTACGTCGGTGTAGGTGGTGTCATAGACGTAGTCGGTCGGCACGACAATGTTGAAAGCCGACGCATAGTCATTGATGCTGGCTCCGGGGAAAAGGCTGTTCAAAAAGCCATTTTGGGTGTTGAAATAGGAAGGATTCAGTGAGGCAAAAAAGGTCCCGTCGGTCACCGTACTCCCCGTGAGCCGGATGGTGTAGGTCCCCGGTGCTCCACTGATGTCAATCAGGATTTGCCGCTGTCCGTTGGTCGCGTTGGAGAAGTCCACTTCGCTGCCCCGGTGGTAATAGGCAAAGCTGGCGGTGGTCTGCTGGTCGCCGGCGAGGTTGGTGGCCGGACTGGCATAGGGCCCCAGGGTGGTGCCATTGGGCAGGACCACGCTCACATCGAAACGGTCGTCGCCGCTGTACCAGGCCTCAAAACGCAGGTTGCCACTCACGGCCTTCTGTACTTGCAGGTCAACACTCTCGCCCTGGGCGAGGGTATCGGCGGCGCGGTTGTCGCCGCCGCCATCATCCCCTGCCCCACATACCAGGATGCGGCCGGGTGCGGCAAAGTCGGCCATGGCCCGGGCTACCTCGCTGGTCCCGTCGGTAGGCCCCCCGATGGAGCCCAGGTTGAGCAGAGCCACACAGGGCAGGCCGAGCTCATCGGCCTTGTCGGCCACAAACTGTAGGGCCACCGGGATGTAGGTGGGATTAAAGAAGCCAGACTGACCAGCGATGTTTCCCGTCGCGGGAAAGGCGTCCTGGTTGACCTTGACGGAGATGATGGTCGCCCCCGGGGCGGCGCCCCGGTAAGGGGCGCCGGGCATGGCGCTCCCGTCACCGGCCGCCAGGCCGGTACAGGCGATGCCATGGCCAAAGCGGTCATTGGTGGCAAGGGGTGCCCCTCCATCCAGGGCCGCGTCGATGTCGGCGCGGCTGTAGATGGTCCCGATGCCATAGGGATTATTGGGGTCGTTGGCCCCAGCCGGATCGACCATATCATAGATGTAGGCGATGCGGGTGTCGCCATTGTCGTCAATGAAGTCGGGATGGGTATAGTCGATCCCCCGCTCGATCATGGCCACGATGACGCCCTGACCACTCAGGCCGTGCTGGGCATAGACCTGATCCAGGCGCGTCTCGGCGCGCAGGGCGTCGCCCTGGGTCTGGGCCAGGGTCAGGAACGGAAACGAAAAAAGGAGTATCAAAAGCTGACGCATAAGGTAAGGGGTATGGAGTCGGACAAATAGGGATATATGGCTTACATCGCAAACCTGCGGCATAGGTCATCATCTTACGGCAAGAAGATAGGGGTTGCCTTCCTCTCCCGAATACAAAATAGTGTATAACAACCAGTTAGCCTAGAAGCAAAGGTATTGAACCTTCCTGTGAATGCCCTTCTTCCCCAACCATCAACAAGACGGCATTTCTTAACCCAGGTCAAGGAAACAGATCCCGGGGAACAACAATTTGCCTTCGCACAAAAAACCCTAATAATCAATTAGTTCGATGAAAGCCATTATGTGTACCCGCTACGGCGCAGCAGAGGAGGTTTTGGTCCTGCAAGATGTCGAGCAACCCACCCCAAAAGCGGATGAAATCCTGATTCACATCCATGCCACTTCGGTGACCGCCAGCGATGTGTTGATTCGCAACATGGACCTGCCCTTCATGATGAAAATGGTCATTCAGCTAGCTTTTGGCTTTGGCAAGCCGCGGAATCCCATCTTTGGGATGGTGTGCGCAGGTACGGTAGAAGAAATTGGGGAGGATGTCAACAAGTTCAAGCTTGGGGATGAAGTGTTTGCCTATGGCTCTATGTCTCCGACCAAGCGACGCTTCGGTTCCTACGCCGAATATATCTGCCTGCCTCAGGACTGGAACCTGGCCCTCAAACCCAAAAATATGAGCTTTGAGCAGGCCGCCGCCATTCCCTATGGCGGGTTGCTGGCCCTGCATATGTTCTCAAAAGTGACCATTCAGAAAGGCGACCGTATCCTCATCTATGGGGCCTCCGGGAGCATCGGCACTATGGCCATCCAACTCCCCAAGCACGAAGGCGCGCTGGTAACCAGCGTGTGCAGCGCCAAAAACTTTGACCTCGTATCCTCCCTGGGCAGTGACAAGATGATTGATTACCAAGAAGATGATGCCGCCTTCCAGCTGGAAAGCTACGACTTTGTCTTTGACGCCGTCGGCAAGCAAAAAACCTCCCTGCTCAAAGAACACAGCAAAAAGGCCCTCACCACAAAGGGGCGGTACATCTCCATCGACGATGGTACGCCCCGGACCCCCAAGGAAGCCTTTCTCCGGTTGAAAACCCTGGCCGAATCGGGCATGCTGCCCCCCGTAATCGACCGGGTGTATCCCCTGTCTCAGATGGCCGAAGCCCACCACTATGTGGAGCAAGGACACAAAACCGGCAGCGTCGTCATCAGCGTCTAGGACGACGCGTCCTGCGTACTGAGCCTTCTTCTGATCCGGCTCAGAGATTCAGGCTTTACCCCGATATAGCTGGCGATGTGGTACTGGGGAATCCTTTGGAACAAACCGGGCCTCGTTTTCATCAGTTTCAGCAAGCGCGTCTCCGCCGAGTCGGTGAGATAGGCCGTCAGGGCATTTTTTTGCTCAGCCAGAGCGGCTTCCATAATGGCCCGGGAGATGGTTTCAAAGCGGGGGAATGATGTAAACAACTCCTGGGCTTGTTGCTCATTCCCGATGTTCACGGTGGTTTCCTCCATACAGACCCAGTTGTGGGTCGCCCGCTTTGCCTCCGAAAAGCTGGTCAGGGAAATGGCCCATTGCCCCTCTGTGAAAAAGTTGGTGGTTTTTTCCTCCCCATCTACCAGGACGTACTCCCTCACACAGCCTTTCAAAATGAAAAAGGTATCGGACGCATACTGCCCCTCTTTGAGCAAGTATTTGCCTTTTTCGAAGGTCATGACGACCATGCCCGCGACAATGGCCTTTTTTTTCCTGAGTCAGAGAAGAAATGCTCGAGAAGTAGTCAAGGAAGATCTGTTCGACATGCATAGCTGAAGTCTTTTTCCATCTTATGGGATAAGCGCTCAGGATGCATGGAACCAGCTAGCGCGACAGGCGAAGGGCGGGATGCCAAAATCTAGGCCTTTTCCCAGACAAACCCAAAAACCGGGGCCAGCGACAGGGAATCACGTCACAGCCTATGGCTTGGGTGCCTTGAAGGCATGGGCAAGGAGCATGCTCATGTCGACATACTGCAAGGCCGCCTCGGCCGAGGCCTCGAGGATGACGGGCGGGGCCACGCCCGCCTCATAGGCTTCGCGCCAGCGCAAAGCGCAGAGGCACCAGCGGTCACCGGGCTTGAGGCCGGGAAAGTCGTACTCCGGACGGGGGGTGCTGAGGTCGTTGCCACGGCGGCGGGTGAAGGCCAGAAACTCCGCCGTCATGATGGCGCAGACGACGTGGCGACCCCGATCCTGCGCATCGGTGCGGCAGCAGCCGTCGCGAAAGTAGCCGGTCATGGGATCGGTGCTGCAGGGCTGGAGTTCCTGCCCAAAGACATTGTGGTTGGGGGACATAAAGCAGGGGTTGAGAGAATACCTACTCCCTCAACCCCCGACGGCCGACATTGTTAGGAAACGCTACCAGCGACGAAGGTGGTAGGTGCTGCCCAGGTAGAGATCGCCCCGCAGGTCCCAGTCTGCATCCTGGTCGGGCAGCGCTCCCCCATCCAGCGCCCAAAGGCGCTGGGCAAAGAGGTTCTGACCTACGCCCAGGGTCCGCTCCAGGTGGAGGCTGAGCTGGGTGCCGACCTCGGTCCCCACCGCCGAAAACCAACGGGTATCGCCTGCGCCCGCGGCCATATCAGCCAGGACGACCAGCCCGGTGGCCCGCAGGCCGCCGGTGAGGTAGGGTTGGTCATTGAGGGGGGCGGCAAAGGTGTAGCTGGGAATCAGGGTCGTGGCCAGCGTCAGGCGACGCCGGGCGGCGTCGCCCTGCCGGTAGTGCTGCCACCGCAGGTGTACGCCCCCACCGATATAGGGCCGGCTGCGCAGGCGGAAGGGACCGTAGGCACCAACCACAAAGGTCTGCTGGTCGCCCTGAAACAGGTTCCCCAATGGTGCCCGCCACTCGGCCGTGATATCTGCAAAGCCGCTCCACGGGCGGCGCAGGCCATAGCCTATGCCTAGCTCGGGGGCCTCTCCGTTCCAGTTGAGGGAGAAAAACCAGGTGTGGACGCCATTGGTCTGGTAGCCGTAAAATGGCTGGGCACTCAGGCTCGTGGTACCAAGCAGGAAGCCCCAAAAAAGGAGTCGATATAGAGGAGACATGAGGAGTCGGATTATTGGGTGGAGAGATCGGAAATCAGGCGCAGACCAAAGCCGCGGCGGTTGGGCAGGCGCGTGCCCTGGAAAACGACGGGCGGGGGCTCCATGGCGTAAAAATCCAAGGCCAAACGGGCCGGAATGCGCCCCTCGCTCAGCCGCTTCAGCGGTAGGATAAAGCCAAATCCGTAGGTGATGTCGCTAACCCGATCGCGGTTGTTGGCTACGCCCTGATCATCCTGATTTTGGGTAAAAAAGCCCAGGCGCACCGCCAGCACATCGGCCAAAACGGCCTCGGTCCCCAGGCGAAAGGTAGTCCGAAAGTCATTGTTGAGGAGGTCCTGATACTCCGTGGTAACCAGCAGGGCAAGCGGCTGGTCCCCGGCCCCTGGCAGGGAGAGGCGCAGCTCTTTTTCATACGTGAGGCCCAGGCGGGCAACAATGGGAAAGACGTTGGAAGACGTGGTGCCGATCGGGCTTTCGAAGGTGATTTCGTCCCCGGTGATGTTCACCACGCCCAGCCCAGCCGTCAGGCGATCGCCGGAGGCCAGCTGGCGGGTGTATAGGGCCCCAAAGTCGAGATACAAGCTCCGGGCATCCGCCACATCGTCGAAGAGGTCCCAGTTGAATAGATGGGCTGTGAGCCCAAGTTGTAAACCAGATAGGGGTTCAAAGGCCACGGTGGCGGCCATGTCCGTACTGGTAGGGGCTTCCAGTTCGAAGTCCTCCCCCTCGATATCGACCGTGAAGGTGGAGGGTCCCATCGCAAATTGGTACAGGTTGAGTCCCGCGACCAGCTTGGGGTGAAAGCGCTTCACAAAACCGGCGTGGTAGTAGTCGGCTTCCCGGAGGAGATAGAAAGGAGCAGAAGTGGTGGCTTCAGCCGCCCAGTCCTCCACCGTCCCGATACCGGCGGGATTGTAGTAATAAGAAGTGGGCGCACCGGGCAGCGCGACGCCCGCGCGCGCCATCGCCTCAGCCCGCGGGCTGGGCAGGTTGCCAAAGAAAAACTCCTGTTGGAAGAAGGGGAAGTAAGGGCGTCCGCCCAGTTGGGCAGAGGCGGGCAAGGCCAGTCCCAGCGCCCCAAGCAAGGTGAAAAACCGTAACAGATGCATAAGGGTGGAATCAAAGGGTGGGTATCGAAACAAGACGACGACTTCTTGTTATGGGTGTAAATCGAGCGCTTGGCCCAAAGGTCATCACACAGGCTCCAAAAAAGGATGCCCCCGGGCAACATGCTCGGCTTGAGGAAGAAAGCGGGAAGTCTTATCTTTAGGGAAAGATGTTCACAATGGGCGCGGGAAAACTATCAGACCTAAGCTATACCGCTTACCTTAAGTTACTAAAAGAATCTCCGGAAAAGCTGGAATACCATGACGGCTTTGTGACCGCCATGGCGGGAGGGACACTGGAGCATAGCCTCATCACGATGAACACGGGGCGAGCCTTGGGAAATGTCCTGGAAGATGCTCAAAAGCCCTGTCGGGTCTTCAGCAGTGATGCCCGTATCCGGATCGAGGCCACCAACCGGTCCTTTTTTCCCGACTTGAGCGTGGTCTGCGGGGAGATAGAGCGGGGAGAGGATGATCCTCACGCCCTTACCAACCCCCTGCTCATCGTAGAAGTCCTTTCTGCCTCTACCGGAGACTTTGACCGAGGCGCCAAGTTTGCCCACTACCGCAGGCTGCCGAGCCTGCGCGAGTATGTGCTTATTCACCAGGAGCAGGTTCAGGTCGATGCCTTCTACCGCACCGAAACCGGTGCCTGGGAGATCACCACCCGCATGGAGCTCGCCTCCAGCGTACCGATCAAGTCGCTGGGCATCGAGCTGCCCCTCGCCACCCTCTACCGGCAGGTGCCGGGCCTGGGGGATTAGGGGGCCTTCACCCAGCGCAGACTGCCCAGATACTGTCCCTGCCGGAAGCCGCTCACCAGATAGAGCTGCGCCGGCAGCTCCGGGGTTGGCAGGACGAAAGAGGTCCCCTCGGCGCAGGCCCGCGCCACGAGTTGCCCCTGCAGGGTGTAGACCTCCACCCGATCAAGCTGCCCAGGCCGCTCCCAGCTCAGCCGCAGCCCATCCCGGCTGGGATTGGGGGCACAGCGCACCCCCAACGCCAGAAGGTCCTTCATCGCCGTGGTTCCACCCGCCAAATCAACTTGCGTGGCCGGAGCTTCGCACAGCTGGTACAGCGGCAGGTCGCTGGTTGAGCTCCGATCGTGGTATTCAAAGAGCTGGAAATGGTAGGTCTGAGTGGTATCCAGTCCTGTGACCAAAGACTGGGAGCCGGTACCGTCATAGACCACGTAGTGCCCCACCCCCAAGGCATCGCCCTGCCCAAACTGAAAGCTGTCGTCATAACGTGTTCCGTCCAGCGGAAAGCGATCGACAGGCGCACCGGCCCGGGCGACGATCAGGCGGCGGTCGCCGCTGCCGGGGGTCCAACTAAGCATGACCTGCCCCGGGCTACTGCCCGCGGCAGCACTCAGGCTGCCGCCAGATGCCGGCACATCAAAGAGGTCATGTGTGGGCCAGGTATTCGTCTGATTGACACAGTTCCAGGGCAGGCCGTCCAGATCGGTCCAGAAGGCATTGGCCGTACCGTCGATGATGCGCTTGTTGACGATCAGGGCCCAGAGGTAGCCATTGCTGCTACGTACCCAGATGGAGGCGGTGCCATCGAGGGCCCCGGTGTGCCACCAATTGTTGAAGGGGTTCACCTGCCATCCCTTGGCATAATAGGCATTGTTGGCCGAGGGGGTGGTCATGCTCTGGATGCTGCTGCTGCTGAGCAGATCGGGACGGGTGGCAAAACCATCTACGGCGCTGAGCAGGCGCACCAGGTCCCGGGCGGTGGCGATCCAGCCGCCGTGGGCGTCCATGGCTTCCAGATTCCAGCCGCCGTATTCCCAAGGCACATTTTCGCCTGTGCCATAGCAGGAAGGAGCGGTGTAGCCATTGCCCTGATACTCAGCTTCCCGCGGACGCTTGTCCGCGAGGAGGTTGCGGCCAATGTGCATGTCGCAGATACCCAGGGGGCCTAAAACGGCCGATTTTACGTAGTCCTCGTAGGACTGCCCGGTGACAGCCTGTATGATCTCTCCCAGGACCAGGTAGCCAATGTTGGAGTAGGCATAATCGGTACCCGGGGCAAAATTCAGCCCCTTTTCCATCAAAAAGCGGATCAATACCTCCTCTCGCACCGGATTGGTCTCGCCGTAGAGCTGCGTCACGTAGAGGGGAAATCCAATAGGGTCACAATGGCTGACCGGCCAGGTGTAGGGGGAGAGTATCCCGGAAACACAGCTTACATCGCGGTCCCAACCCGCGCTGTGCTCCAGCAGGTGCTGTACGGTGATGTCTTCGAGGCGGCTGTCGCTGTAGGGGACGGTCGAGAGGTAGGGATGGTTGGCCAGCAGGCCCGAAGGCCCAAAGGCTTTGTCGCTCAGGTTGAGCTGCCCGTCCTCCACCAGCTTCATGATGGCAATGCTCGTGATGGGCTTGGAAACGCTGGCGATGCGAAACATATGGTGCGGCTGGGTCAGCTCAGAGCCATCGAGGCTCGCATTTCCAAACCCACGGGCGTACACCAGCTTGCCCTGCCGGGCAATGGCCAGGGTCGCCCCGGGGATGTTGTATTGGCTGAGAAAATTTTGGACCTGCTGGTCACAATGGCCCATCTCGGGTACCGGGATACCCGTCTGGGCCAGGCTGAACAAGGGAAATAGGAGGCAAGCGCCGAGAAGCGTTAACAGTCGATTCATGAAAAAAGGGTTGAAGGTCAGTAGTTGAAGGTCAGTAAAAGGAAGCGGGGACGACGAACGCCCCCCGCCCTCTGTATCGAAAACCCAAGAGAAAGGTCATCAGCCAAAGACCCACTTCCCCACTTCCTAATTTGCCCATTTCCCAATTTGCCCACTCTCCCCTTAAATCTTAATAAAGACCTTCCGCCGGTACAGCAACCAGATTGGCAGGAAGCAAAGGGCCGTGTAGGCCAGAGCCCACAGCAGAGAGGCAAATTCACCGGAGAAACCCCAGCCCATCAGGCCATCCATCCAGGCGCCCTTGATGGTCCAGGCCGCTTCGCCGCTGCCAAACTTGATGGTAAAAAGCCGCCCCAGCATGCCGTGCAGCACGTAGGCCGTGATGGCATTGGCGCCAAAGACGATGCCCACCCAGGTCCAGCGGCGGTGGCCTTCGATATCGACCAGCCAGTAGAGGGTGCCCAGTGTCATGGCCGAGAGGCCACCCGTGTACATGACAAAGGAACTGGACCAGAGATTTTTGTTAAAGGGGAAAAACCAGTCCCAGACATTGCCGATCGTCATAGCGATGAAGCCGCCGAGGAGCAGGACCATCACCTTGCGTTCCCGGTTGGGAACGTAGAGGATGGTGTGGCCGGCCAGCATCCCGAGCAGGCCGGTCCCGATGGCCGGCAGGGTGGACAGGAGCCCTTCGGGATCCCAAGCATTTTCATAGAGGCGACCAGGCACCAGGAGGCGGTCCAGCCAGGCCTGCAAGTTGATCCCGGGCTCGAAGTTGCCGGCAATGAAGCCCTCCCCAATCCGGGCGGGCAGGTTCACTGAGACCACCGTACCGTGGCTTCGCACTACCTCGCCGGTGGCAAGAGCTTTGCGGATTACCTCATCGATGGGCACCGGCACCAAGGCCATCAGCAGCCAGTAGCCGACCAGCAGGCCGGCCGCGATCCAGGCTTGCTGCCGCCAGTTGGTATACAAAAACAGGAAGGAACAGGCCATGAAAACCAGGGCAATCCTCTGCAGAACTCCGGGGATACGGATTTCGGCAAATTTAAACTCGGGGAAGAGTGCGAGAAATAGCCCCAGCCCAAAGATGATCGCCGTCCGCTTGAAGATCTTGCGGATGAGCTGGCTATTGGGCACCTCGCCTGCCCGCCGGCTGAAGGCCAGCACAATGGATACCCCGACGATAAAAAGAAAGAACGGGAAGACAAAGTCGGTGGGGGTGATCCCATGCCAGGACGCATGCCGCAAGGGCGGATACACATAGGCCCAGGAACCGGGATCATTGACCACGATCATCAGGGCGATAGTGAAGCCCCGAAAGGCATCCAGGGAGATGAGGCGATTGTTTGGCATAGCGAGAAGTCGGAGGCCAGAAGTCAGAAGTCAGAAAAGAGAGAACCGAGGGACGAGAAGCGAAACGCGTCATGGTTGTTGCCAAGGCCGAATATGCAAAAAAGGGAGAAATTCAGAAACTTTGAATTTCTCCCTTTTTGATTGGTCCTGCCAGCCGACCTAGTGCTCTGTCAAGTGAAAAATGAGGGGAAAGCGGTCGCAGATTTTTTCGCAGATCATGGTCCCGGCAAGCCGGGAAGTTTGGCGGGCCAAATGAGGCATTTTTCAACGCAGAGATGCG
>RFHL01000612.1 GCA_003696875.1 Bacteroidota bacterium
CACGATGCTACACAAGCACTTCAGCCGGCTCAGATGCAAATCAAAGAACGAATAGTGATTCAGTAGGGTTTTTCTCGTATCTTCCATCGGTGGGTCGGAACTGGAGCCATTTGGGTGTGTGGTTACCTCAAATTAACTCCTTTTTCCTTCCCACTTCTTTTTTTGTCCGGTACTCAGATTGGGATGAACTGATCGTGTAAAATGCCCGCTTCAGAAGCTAGAAATCCGGAATTGCTCGGCTCTTTCTTGTGATATAATCAAAAAGTCCGTACTTTTTTTGGACTTTCGAAATGAAAGCTCTACTCGAAAATTTAATGGCAATGAGAACAAACAATCCAACGTATTCTACCGGGCAGCTAAGCGCTTTGGTGATCTTGCGCATGCTGATCGGTTGGCACCTTCTCTATGAAGGCGTCGCTAAGCTATGGAGTTCCGGCTGGTCCGCTGCCGGTTACCTCAATGATTCTGCCGGTCTTTTTGCCGGTATGTTCAAGGCCATGGCCGGGAGCGAAGGCCTGATGACAGTGGTCAACTTTCTGAACGTGTGGGGCCTGATCCTGATTGGCCTGGGGCTGATCCTGGGGCTGGCTTCGCGCTGGGCCGCCCTCGGTGGGGTCGTCCTGTTGGTTCTTTACTATTTGTCTCATCCGCCGCTCATTGGGGTACAGTACGCACTCCCGAGTGAGGGTAACTACCTCTGGGTGAACAAAAACCTGATTGAGGCCGCTGCGCTTCTCGTGGTAATGCTCTTCCCGACCGAGCACATCGTAGGCTTGGCCCGTTTCTTTGGGCGCAAGTCGGCTCAGCCGGTCGTGACGGCAAGCGGGTCCACCCAGCCCGTCAGCCAGGAGAAGGCACACGCCTGATTTCGCCCTTTTCATTTGTTTGACCGAAATAGATAAGACCGATCATGGCAGATAACGGATATAATAAACCCGAAGGTAACAGCGGTATTCCCCGTCGGGATCTTCTGAAAGGCCTGGCTGGTATTCCTCTCCTGGGACTCTTTGGTGCCGGGGCCTGGTCCAAGCAGACCTATGACAAAAAAATTCAGGAGCAAATCCTGAAGGAGCTTAACATTGAAGCGGCGGTACCGCCGCTGCCGGACCTCTCCGGCGACCCCGTCCGCATCGGGATCATCGGCTTTGGGATCCGGGGCAAGCAGCTCATGCGCGCCCTGGGCTTTGCCACCCCCGACTGGAAAAAAGAGATGCAGAAGGCAGCGGCCCAAAACCCCAACGACAAGCGTTGGGAAACCTTCGCTACCCAGGACAACCTCAACCTGCGGGTGACCGGTGTCTGTGACGTCTTCGACGTGCGGGCCGAGGAGGCCATCGCCGCCGGGACCGTCGACGGGCAAGACCCGCCCAAGCGCTTCCGCACCTATGAGGAGATGCTTGCCAGCCCCGATATCGACGCCGTCGTGATCGCTACCCCTGACCATTGGCACGCCCCCATGGCGACGGCGGCCGCCCTCGCCGGCAAGCACGTCTACGTCGAGAAGTGTATGACCCACAAGTTTGGCGAGACCTACGCCCTGCGGCAGGCCGTCCAGGATTCGGGCATCATCTTCCAGGTAGGCCACCAGCACCGGCAGACCCAGAGCTTCCTCACCGCCATGGACGTCATCAAGAAAAACGTCCTCGGCCACGTGTCGCTCATTCAGACCAATACCAACCGAAACGACGACAACGGCGCCTGGCAGTATCCCATCCACGATCAGGCCAGCCCGCAGACCATCGACTGGCAGCAGTTTCTGGGCAATGCGCCCCAGATCCCCTTCAATGCCGAGCACTTCTTCCGCTGGCGGAAGTGGTGGCCCTACGGCACCGGCCTCGCGGGTGACCTCCTCACCCACGACTATGACCGGATCAACTGCCTCCTGCAAATGGGGATTCCGGATTCGGTCATTTCCTCCGGTGGGATCTACACCCACCGAGATGGCCGTGAGGTACCCGACGTCTGGCAGGTAGTCATGGAGTTTCCTGACTACACCACGGGCACCAGCCAGGAGGCGGGCAAGGAAAAGGGGCTGACCTTCATGTACTCTGCCACCCTGGGCAACCAGTACAACCGGGGTACCCTGCTGATGGGGCACGATGCCACCATGGAGCTGGGCAATACGCTCTTTGTGTATCCCGACGCCCGCTCCACCCGCTACAAGGATATGCTCGGCAACGATCTGGTGAAGCCAGATGTGCCCCTTTATGCCTACAATCCCTCTTCTAAAGGCGGCGATGGCATCACTTCTGCTACGGCGGCATACTTCGCCAATAAAGGTCTGCTCTACACCTACCGCGACGGCAAGCGGGTGGACTCTACCCACCTGCACATGCGTGAGTGGCTGGCCGCCATCCGGCAAAATAAGCCTGACCTCGTCAGCTGCGGCATCAACGAGGGCTTCCAGGAAGCCATCTCGGCCCTCATGGCCTGTGCTTCCTACAAACTGGGCCGCCGCATCGAGTGGGATCGTGAGACCGAGCGCGTCAAGAATGTCACCGAAGAGGAGCTCGGGGAAGTCGGCATGGCCTGATCTGACCTCATGAACCTGTGAATTCTGATACCGGGGTGCTGCGTCTGCCGCATCCCGGTCTTTTTTCATATCAATGCATCTCATTTCCTATGCGCTATTCTTGTTTGTTTCTGAGTCTCCTGTTGTTGCCGGGTTTCTGGGCTTGCCAATCCCAGCCGATCGTGCCGATCAAGTTGGAAGGGCCCGCCCAGGGGACTTCCTACCACATCACCTACTATGGGGAAGGGGCTGCCGACTGGCAGCCCGATATTGACTCCCTTCTGGAGCGGGTCAACGAATCCCTCTCGACCTATCATGAAGGCTCCCTCATCAACCAGTTTAACCAGGCTGATAGCCTGGTGACCGATGACCCGCTGTTTATCGAGATGGTCGACCGCTCGCGCGCGATCGCGCGCACCAGCGAGGGCACCTTTGACCCCTCGGTGATGCCGCTGGTGCGGGCCTGGGGCTTTGGCCCCGACAATGCGCTGGTACCCAAGGTGGAGAACCTCGATTCCCTGCGCCAGTTCATCGGGATGGAAAAGATTCTGGAGCGGCCTGGCCCGAATGGGGGCCGAGTCTTCACCAAAGCCCAGCCCGGCGTACAGCTTGACTTCAATGCCATTGCCCAGGGCTATACCGTCGACTTGCTGAGCCGCTATCTCGAGCAGCGTGGCATCGTCAATTATCTGGTGGAGTTGGGGGGGGAAGTCCGTACGCGGGGAGAGAATCCGGAAGGCGAGTCCTGGACCCTGGGGGTGGAGAAGCCCATCGACATCGCGGGCATCAGCGAGCTCGCGACCCTGATCGAGTTGGGGGATATGGCGGCCGCGACTTCGGGCAATTACCGGAAGTTCTACGAGCAAGATGGGGTGCGCTACTCGCACACCATCGACCCGGCCACCGGCCGGCCGGTGCAGCATACCCTGCTGAGCACCACCGTCCTCGCCGCCGATGGGACCACGGCCGATGCCTACGCGACGGCTTTTATGGTCATGGGCCTGGCCCGGGCCAAGGCATTCATCACCGCGCATCCCGAACTGGAACTGGAGGCGTATTTTATTTCCTCGGCCGCCCCGGGCAACTATGTTTTTGATGCGACACCCGGCATGCAGCGGCGCTTGCGCGCCGTAGCTGATTAGACGGCCTCAGCCTCCGGGGTTCAACACGGATAAGGGCTATCCCATCCTGGAACTCCTGGCTAAACCGCACAAAACAAACAGGGTGCAGATCGTCAGATCTACGCCCTGTTTGTTTTGTGCGAGGAAGCGGAACGTCATCTGGTCAGGTCGATGCCGTAGAAGTTCCATTCGCTGCCGGTCTGCTTGCTTCCCTCGATCAGGTTGATAAAGCCCATGTCATCGGGGATTTTGGCGAATTCAAGTTTGAAGCTCAGGGAGCCTCCGGCCGGAATGGCCGTGGTCCGGGGGTAAGTCTGAATACCGCTGACCCCTCTCATGAGGAAGGTCCGGCGGCCGGAGCCGGTGCGGTCCGTGATGTAGTAGGCGCCTTCCCCATTTTTGGGGTCTATAGAGACCTGAAACGGTTTGGTCTCCCGGTTCTCCACCTTGATGGTGATAAAGGTGGCCGTGGGCGTGATTTCCACCTCCTCAATGGAGATGTAGTTTTGGGAGGCACCTGCGACCTTGGGATGGCGGTAGGTCTTGCCGCGGCTGGGTACCCGGCGGGCCTCGAAGGGCTTGGTCTGGAAGAGGCTGCTCAGGCCCCCCCGGCTGCTGCCCTCCTCGCCCAGGTCCATGATTTCCAGACGGTCATCCCGCAGGTCTTCGCTATTTTCGCGAAGGGTGGCGGCCCCGACGGGCTGCGGCACGCTGATGGGACGGGTATAGCGATAGTCTTGAGGCTGGTAGCCCGGTCGTTCATGGGGCTGGGTCGTCGTAGGGCCGGGTTGGGCGTTGGGGCGCACAGGCTGATTGACCGCCGTTCCGCCTTTCAGGATGGCCTGCTGCCGGTTTTGCACGGCCTGAGCCAGGCTCCGGTCCCATTCGAGGGCCTGGTTAAAGTCGAGGATGGCGTCCTGGACCTTACCCTGGAAATAGCGGGCTACGCCCCGGTTGTTGTACAGCATAGCATAGTCCGAGCGGGAGACCTGATTGGGATTCGGGTCCACGATGACCATGTTGTCCTGCTGATAGGAGCCGGTCGGTCCCGCCTGCTGGCTTTGCTGGAAATTTTGCTCAATGGCCCGGGTAAAGTCCGACTCGGCGGCGGCATAGTTACCCATGATAAAGAAGGCATTGCCCCGGTAGGCATAGGCCTCCGGGTTGACCGGGTTTTGGCGCACAGCTTGGTCGAAAAACTGGATGGCTTCCTGAAATTTGGCCCCGGTATAGGCCTTTCGCCCATTTTCCATGGGCGTCTGGGCCAGAGCCGAAACGGTGAGCAGGCAGAGCAAGGAGAGAGACCCCAAAAAGGTGCGGGCGAACTGATTCATGGTGGAGGATTCCTACGGTGAAGGAAAAAAATAGAGTAGAAAACGAGTAGCGTAGAAGCAAGGGGCACGCATGGTGCCCCGGTAACTGCTTATCAGTCTTTGAGTTCTACATCAAAAAACTCCCAGGCCCCTTTGCGTTCTTGGGTGCCCTCGAGGATGTGGAAAAAGCGCATATCGTCGTCGATTTTTTCAAACTCGGCGACGAAGATTTTTTTCTCCCCGGGGCGTAGCATGTAAGGCTTGGTGGGCCAGCCTTGTAGCGAGCGGATGTTGCGCAGCCGGTAGGTTTTGCGGAAGAAACGGTCGGTGAGGTAGAGGGCGTTGCTGCCACCGGCTTTGTCGAGGGTGACCGGGTAGGGTTTTTTGCCTACACCCTGGATTGAAAAGGTGATCTGGGTGCCAGTCTGGGTCACCTTCACCTGCTCAATCTTCAGGTAGGGATCGCTTTGCTCCCCGATCAGGATTTGATTGCGGTTGTAGGTGCGGGGGAGAGCCGGACGGTTGGTTTCCGGTGGGTTGGGCTGGGTGCCGGGGGTAGGATTGGTCGTATTGCCAGGTTGGGGGTTCCAGCCGCTGTTAGGGTTGGGAGCCGGATTGGGCTGGGGGGGCCAGGTGGAGCCTCCGTTGTTGGTGTTCCAGTTGGTCCCGCACCCG
>RFHL01000613.1 GCA_003696875.1 Bacteroidota bacterium
CGATGACCCCGGCCACGACCGGGCCGCTGTTGATTCCGATCCGCAGCCGCCATATGGGCTGGTTGCGGCGGTGCTGCCGCCCCATCCAGGAATCCATGTATTCCTGCATCTCCATAGCCGCCGCCACGGCGTGGGCGGCGTGGTTGTGATCGGGATGGGGGAGGCCGGCCACGGCCATGTAGGCGTCACCGATGGTTTTGATTTTCTCCAGTCCGTACTTCTCGGTGATGCGGTCAAATTCGGCAAAAAGCTCCTCCAGCATGGCGACGAGCTCCTCCGGAGCGAGGTCCGCCGCGACGGAAGTGAACCCCTGGAAATCGGTGAAGAGAATGCTCACATTTTCGTAGCGTACGGTGTCCACTTTCCCCGAGGCCTTGAGCTCATCGGCGACCTTCTCGGGCAGAATGTTGAGGAGCAACTCGTCGGACTTACGCTTTTCGGCAGCGAGGGCCAGATTGGCGCGCTTGCGCGCCTGGGCGCGGCTCACCAGAAAGAGGATGACCATGAAGAGGAACAGGGCCGCCCCGCCGGCCCCGATCAGGTAGGTAAGCTGCCGGGCCTCGGTGGCTTCCAACTCCGATTGCAGCGCCTCTTCCCGGGCTTTCTGGGCCTCCAGTTCCTGGTCAAAAGCCAGGATCTGGGCTTCGCGGGCTCGGATCTCCGCTTCCTTTTTATCCCGTTCCAGTTCCAGGAGCTCCTTCTGGCTGATGAGGGTCTGGCGGGACTCTTCCACCCGGTCCAGGCTGTCAGAAATTTCTTCCAGCTGAAACTGGAAGTTTTGCAGTTCCTGCTGGGCGGCTTCGCTGTTACGGGTGAGCGTCTGGGTCTGGGCCAGGTTTTTTTCGATGTTGAGAATGAGGGACTTGGCCCCGGAGCGCTGCGCATACCGAAGAGCCTGGGAAAAGGATTGGTAGGCTTCCTGGTAGGCCCCCAGCTTGAGCTGGACTTCACCCGTGCTGTTTTTGGCTTGGGCATACACTTCGTAGCTGCGGGCCTTGGTGGCATAGGTGGCCTGTCGCTGATAGTAATCCAGCGCGGTCTCGTTGTCGCGGAGCTTTTCGTAGCAGATGCCCAGCCGCTGATAATCCCGGGCGATGCTAAGGGCATAGACCGCCGGGCGATCGGGAAGCAATTCTTTTTTGAGCTCGGCGGCTTGCTTGAGGGGAGGAACGGCTTCCTGAAAGCGGTCGAGATTCATCAGAATCAGGCCCAGATTACTCTGGGAGTTGACCACCCCTTCCCGAGAGCGAATCTTGCGGGAAAGGGAGAGGGCTTCTTGCGCATAGGCAATCGATTGATCGGGCCGCTTGCTACCAGCGGTCCGTGAGGCTTCGATCAGGAGGTCGATCTTTATGGCGGTTTCTGGTGCTTCTGCGAGTTCCTGCTCAAGCTGTTCCAGGCTCTTGGTCTGAGCCGTGAGCAGCAGCGGCAGCCATAGCAGGCTCAGCAGCAGGGCCACAGGCCGGGAGAGGTGCGTCATGAAGGCAAAAGTGGGTGGAAACGTCTTTCCAAAAATGCGAAAAGCTCGAACGAAAGGCAATGTGGGGGAAGATAGCCAGTCCGTGGCCTAAAAAGAAAGAACGGGGGACGAAAGGTGAGAATTGCTGGTTCAGCCATGGAAAAAGACCCGTTCAGGGTGAGGTTGGGAGAATGGGGGAAGGCCCTCGCTTTGCGGAAAAATATTGTACTTTTAGCCGTTTCTTTTGCCCACGCGTATTGTTTGTCTTCGAGATTCTGCCCCCCCCTATGGACCAGCAAGATATCATCCGCTCCTTGTCCCAGTCGGACCTCTTTGGCCGGCTGAGTGAAGAAGAGCTTCGGCAGGTGGCCAAGCGGATCAAAGTCCGGCAATTTTTTCCGGATGAGGTGATCGTCTGGCAAGGGCAGCCGAGTACTGCGCTTTTCCTTGTACAGCAGGGCATTGTGGCCGTCAAGCGAATCCTGCGCGACCGCGAAAGCATCCTGGCTTATCTCATGGCCGGCAATACCTTTGGCGAAGTGGGCATCCTGGAAAATCAGCCCCGCTCGGCCTCTGTTGTGGCGCTCACGGAGGTGGATGTACTGGTCTTGCAACGGGACGACTTCGTGGACATGCTGCAGCGGCACGCCTCTATGGCCATCGAGCTGGCCCGGATCCTGGGGCGCTACCTGATCCGCGCCAATCGGCGCCTGAGTCAGGAATCCAACGACGCTCGTCTGATCCTGCTGCTGAGCACCGCCGGCAACCTGGGCGCCACCAGCCTGGGTACCCTGCTGGCCGAGCAGCTGTCCATGCTCCGGGGAAAAAGCACAGTCTATCTGGAGCATCCCGATCCCTGGCGGGCGCTCAACGGCTTTCAGGTTCCCAAGGGACTGACTGTCTACCACCATGGTAATGGCTTTGACATCCTGCTGCCGCAAGGCGACAACTACCTGCCGCCCGTAACCCGGGCAACGCTGCTGCTGGAAAAAATTCAGGATACCTACGACAACATCGTCATGAAGGTGGATGGGGAGATCGACGAGGTGGCCGAGACCTTCCTGGAGCACGCCAATCAGGTCATCATCATGGCCCCGGCGACCCGCAAGGGCGTGCGCGACCTGGAGTTTATGCAGCGAGAGGTGCGCAAGCGCATCCGCACCGACGAGACCGGGGTTTTCTCTGTCATCAATCGCAGCAAAGAAGCCCATCAGGAACTCCCTGGGTCAGAGATTGCCGATGCCGACCTGCCTTATTTACCGGATTTTCCCGCCTTTGTGTTGCCACAGCGGCCCAATGCCGAGGTGCCGGCCCCGCTGCAGGAGGTACTGGATCGCTGCCTGGAGCGCCTGGAGCGCACCAATAGCATCGGCATTTTTATCCCTACCACCACCAAGGGCAACCGCAAGACCAATACGGAGCCCATACGGGACAAGGCCATGGCCTTCATGGCCGAACGTTTTGGCGGCGCCACCTGCAAGTCCGCCGAGGGGGTGTGGCACAGCGAGGAACTGGGCCTGATCGACGAAGCGATTTACATCGTGCAGTCCTACTCCACCCGCGAGGCGCTGAATCACTATCTGGACGAGGTGATCCTCTTTATCAAGAACCTGAAGCGCGAACTGGATCAGGAGGCGATGGCCCTGGAGGTCAACAACAAACTGACCCTGATCTAACCCAGGTTAGGTGGCTTCCGTACCAGAAGAATATCTTTTGGCCCGGAGTTTTATTTCCCTACCGATGGACCGAATCCTTTCTCGTCTCGTGCCAGCCGGCTTGCGGCGGCTGGACCAACACCTGCTGCTCAATCATCCGCGCCTGTGGGTGACTCGTGTGCACTATGTACTTTTCTACAGCCTGCTGGCAAGTGCTGCGCTCGGCCTGTACGCCGCTTTTCGACCCTTATGGCTGTCGGATTTGCCCAACCCAGACGTCGGCCTGGCCTGGCTGATCGTACTCGCTTGCGCAGGGCTGGCCTTCTGGGGTTGGCAGGCTTATGCCTACCGGGATCAGTACGGTGCCGGTCAGGGCCGCTGGTATTGGCTGGGGGCGGCCGCCCTGGCGGCAGGGCCGGTGGTATATAGCAGCATCCTGACCTGGCGATTGGACGAGCGGATGTCGGTACAGGAATTACGGGCCGACGTGGACGCCCTGAATCAGGGCATGGTGTATTTCTTCGGGGACGAAATCGGCCCCGGGGAGGAGGGGGAGCGCTACTTTTACAGCTTGCCTCGTATCGACCTTTACAACATCTACCAACATGAGCCCGAGATGGATCAGTGGGTGGAAAAGTATTACGACCGCTTTCTGGCGGCTGATGCGGCCCAGCACCTGGCTTATATCGAGCAGTTTAGAGAAACTTACGCCCGCTACGCGGGCGAGGAGGTGCCGGTAGCTGTCCAAACTGTTTGGCATGCCTTCCGGCACCGGGAGGAGGTGCCCCGGGCCGGGGTCCTGAACCTGAATCAGGTGGAGAACGAGCTATACCTGCTCGATCAGGTCAAAGGGGATCGGCTGGCCTTGCAGAAGTCGCAAGGCTGGGTCGCCCTTTTGTTTGCCACCGGCTGGATCGCCTTGGGTTTTTCCCTGTTCCGAGCCCTTCCCTTTCGGACCTTCCTCCTGGCTTTCGGGCTGGGTTTTGGGAGCGTGATCTTGTGGGTGTTTGGGGTGGAAGTGGCGCGCGAGCTGCTGCGGAACTTTGGCGGCCGTATTGACGAAGATTTCTGGATCCCCTTCGGAGGATTAGTGCTTTTCGGCTTGATGGTACCCAGCGTTCTGCGGCAACGTGAAGACGCCATTCACAGCCGGCGGCAGCTGCTGGGGGCATCGATTTTTACGCTTGCGATGCCGATGGTGCCGCTGACCTTGCTATACCTGCTGGACGAGGGAATAGGGATCCGGGTACACATTCTGAATACGGACCCTGAGGTCTTGGGCATGATGATTGTTCTGGGAGGAAGCCTGGTCCTCAGCGCATTGGGCTGGCACTTTCTCGCCGCCCCCCGCCTGCAGGCGGTAGCGGCGGGCCCGCAAAATCGCTAGCGGTTGTATTTGTCCAGGACCTTGAGGGTCGTCTCAAAGTTTTTGGGATAGGGCGCTTCCAATGCCATCTCCTCCTCCGTTTCCGGATGCCGGAAACGAAGCGATCGCGCGTGGAGCAGGTATCCATGGTTGATGGGCCGTTCATCCTTGCGGGAACTGGCGTTGTACCTGCGCTTGAGCTCGGATAGCATGATATCCTGCCCGCCATAGAGCGTATCGCCTACGATGGGGCAGTTGATCGCGGCAAGATGTACCCGGATCTGGTGCATGCGCCCCGTAACCGGCTCGCAGCGGAGCAGCGTATAGTTTCGGTATTGTATCTCGGTGTAGACCCGGGTCAGGGCGGGCTTACCCTCCCGCTTGCTCACGCTCACCTTTTTGTTGGTGCTGACCAGCAGGGGCAGGTCAATCTCCAGCCCGTCAAATTGATGGATCCCTCTGGCGATCGTGTGGTAGACCTTGCGGATCTCCCGTCGCTCAAACTGTAGCGCGATCGCCCGGTATGCGTCCGGGTTGCGGGCCATAAGCAGAATCCCCGAGGTGTTTTTGTCCAGCCGATGACAGAGGCGCAGCGATGGGTCATAGCGCTGGGCCATGGCCAAAAGGTTGTCCTGCTCCTTGTCGGAGAGGCTGGCCAGTTCCAGCGGCTTGCTGACGGCCAGGATATGGTCGTCCTGATAGACAATCAGGTCTTCGAAAGAGGGAGTGCGATGCTTGGCCACAGAAAGTTTGGATTCGGGGGGAACAAGAGATTATTCGGCGTCAAAGACCCCGATCAGCCAATGATAGCCCGCGAGGGCGCGGTCGGCCTGCCGGTAGTCCGGGCAGAAGGTCTCCACCCATTGCCAGAAGCGGGGGCTATGGTTCATCTCCCGCAGGTGCATGAGCTCGTGGATGATGAGGTAATCGACCAAGGCCCGGGGGAGAAAGATCAGGTGCCAATTGAGATTGATGTTGCGCTTGGCGGAGCAAGAGCCCCATTTGGAGCGCTGCGACTTGACCCGAATCTGCTGGATATCGGACTGGGTCTGGGCGGCCAGCTCGCGGGTGCGCCGGGTCAGGTGCACCTCGGCCAGGGTGCGCAGGCTGTTGTAGATGATGGCGCTACGGGCGGCGGCTTCTGCTGCCAAAGGCGCTTCGATGTAGATAATTCCCTCCTGCACCTGCACCCAGCTGCGCGGGCCTGGCGACAGCTCCAGACGATGCAGGTGCCCCAGGTAGGGCACGGTGCCCTTGGCGAGCTGGTCCAGAAAGGCCTGCCGTTTGTCCCAATCCTGCCGCAGCCGTTCATAGTGACGGATCAGCCAGGCCTGCTTAGCCTCGATGAAGGCGCGCTCCTTGCTGGTGAGCTTGCCGCTGGGGGTGCGTATCACCAGTACGGGTTCTGGGGCGGCAAAGCCCAGACTAATTCGCTTGCCCCGGCTCGGGGTGACGCGGTAAGGAATCTGGGCTTGACCAATTTGGAGAACCATGAGCGTGAAAGGTACGGAAGATGGCTGGCCCATAGGACCACGCCCCAGCCAATATCGGCCTGGATGGGGCAAAATCCCAAATCATAAGGGTGCTTACTGCTTGCGAAGGGTCTTGACGTAGGTCAGGACGGCCTTTCGCTCGGCTTCGTTAAGGACCTTGGCGTAAGCCGGCATACTGTTTTTTCCCTCCATGAGCAAGCTCATGATGTCGGCATCGGAGAGGGTGCTGACTTGCAGGTTTTTGGCGCCAGAGCCACCGGCGGTGCCATCGGCGCCGTGACAGACGGCACAGTTGCGGGCGTAGATTGCCAGGCCGTGGGTTCCCTGATCGTAGTCCGCCGCAGCGGGATCGGTCTCGATGCCGGTGAGCGGCTCCTGGTTGACGCCGATCTTGTTAGCCTCGGCCATGCCGTAGGCGCCCAGGATCAGGAGGACAGAGAGCGCACCCAGGAGCTTATTTTTTTTGCGAAACCCAATCACAGCCAATGGAATGGAGGCCAACACGGCCCCAATCTTGACCAGCAGGAGTGGCGTGATCTGGGCGATCTGGGTCAGCATGATGCCGCCCGTGAGAAGGAACAGCACGCTCAACACCATCTCAGGGATGCGCGTGTAGCGGGTCAGCTTGGCGAGGGCCTCCTCCCGGTTGAGGAGCAGTAGGCCCAGCTTGATGACATATAGCAGGAGGAAAAGGATCACCACCAGGCGGTGGCTATGCAAAAGGCCGGTGTACATAATCTGTGGGGTCTGTAGGGATAGATGGGGGACAAATATCCGAATTTCCGGGCATTTGCCTAGTGCTAAAGACTGCCTGGCCGCCCCGCTTGTTTGGCTGGCAGGAAAAAATATTTCCGCTCGGAAGGGGGGGACTTTCTTCGGGGACGCATTCTATGGGCAATTGCTTTTGTTCCATGGCTAATTCCCTTATTTTTGGATGATTTTCTTCAACCTATCTTTTGCCCCATGTCCATCAAATCCTTCCACCCCCTCTCGGAGCAAGAGGTCGCCAGCATGCTCCAGGTTCCGGCGTATATCACGGTTCTGATTGCGGCTGCAGACCAAAAAATCGACAAAAAAGAGGCCGATTGGGGTCGCAAGCTCGTGCGCTACCGGGCTTTTACCGAGCATGTGCGCCTGCACGATTACTACGAGGCCGTGCAGCCCCGCTTCGAAGATGATCTGGAGGCCGCTGTGACCCAGTGGGAGGCAGGGGGCAGTGAGGCCCTGAGCCAGACCCTCAAGCAGGTAAACGATATCCTGCCCAAGCTGGAGGAGGAATATGCCAACCTGCTGCGCAACAGCTGGCGGACCCTCGCCCGTAAGGTAGCTGAGGCCTCAGGCGGGATTCTCGGGTTTGGGAGTATCGGTACCGAAGAACAGACCGTGGTAGACTTGCCCATGATCCACTGACACGACCTGATGTACGAGCTCTGCCGGTCAGGTGACCGGTCTCGCAGCCCCTCCGGGGGCTGCTTTTTTGTATCCCGGTTGTTTTGTTTTTGTGTTGGAAAATATTTATGGTATAATTTTTGTTGATTGTTTGCGCCAGCGCAAAACAACCCGCCTGTTTTTTCCTGCTTCTGTATCTCCATATCCTATGGTATTCCGTCTTTGGCTATGGCTGGCCCTGTGTGGGGCCGGTCTCCCGGGGCGCGTCTCCGCGCAGCCTACCTATCCCCTGGAGGGGCTCATTGATCGCTTTCTGGAGGGCAGCGGGCTGAGTGTAGCCAATCAGCTGCGGCTGAGCGCCTGGCTGGAACTCCGGGGGGATTACGATCCCGGACATGATGTCTTTTCGGTGCGTTTCGGTGATATCGCGAGCATGCAGCTGTACCAGGGAAACTGGGTGCTGCGCACCCAGGGGCATCGGATTTTTCACCTGGACCGGCACCGGAAGCGCCCCACAGAACGCCAGCTCATGGACGAGGCGCTGCACCGCCTCTTCGAGCAGATTCCGCTCCTGGCCCAGGCCGGGGCCGACCCGGCCCTGGTGCGCTTTGTGGACGAAAGCCTCGCCCGTAAGCCCCTGGAGCCTTTTGCCAAGCTGTACCTGCGGCACCTATTCATTCATCACGGCGAATTTAACGGGCAGGTGGTGGCTTTTCGGAGCGATCGCCTGCCGGTGGCAGGCGATACCCCGGTGCGGCTGCACCTGGATCGGCAGTCTCTGCGCGGTTACTATTTGCGTTCCGGTGGGACCGCTTATGTGGAGGATGTAGACCGCGCCGTGAGCTATGCCACCGGCGAGGCCTCTGCCCCACATATCGCGGCTTTTAAGCTGCTGGCCCAGACCCTCTTTCAAGAGACTACCACCTATGTGACGGCACAGCGCCGGGACATGTGGGCAGCCCCCAGCCTGCCTTTGATCTCCCGATCCGGGCCGGAATCGGGATCGATGGCAGCTCCCCTGCCCGTTCGCTATCCGCCCGATCAGTGGATCGGGACCTTGTTGCTACAGCTTCGCCGCCACAACCTCAGCATCGGAGATCCCGACATATTGCCCTATTTCATCGACCAGCCCTACTTCCCCCAAATTTACACCCGCCTCACCCCCCAAGAGCGGGCTGAGGTCGATCGTTTTCGAGGGACATAGCCTATATTTCGGGCCCTTTTTCGTACCTTGGCGATTCACCGGATCGCTCATATGTATCATGGGGAGGATGGGCAGAATGTGGCGGAGCTGGTAGGAATATGTCTCCCCCCAGGCCAAGAAATATTTATTTATGCCGGAAATCCGCAAGCTACTCGTTGCTAACCGGGGAGAGATTGCCCTGCGCATCCTGCGCTCCGTACGGGAAATGGGCATCCGGACCGTTGCCATTTACTCTGAAGCTGACCGGGATGCGCCCCATGTGCGCTTTGCCGATGAGGCGTACGAGATCGGTCCGCCGCCTTCATCGGAGTCCTATTTGCTGGGCGACAAGATCATTCAGCTATGCCTGCAGCATGGGGTCGATGCCATACACCCCGGCTATGGTTTCCTCTCGGAGAATGCCACCTTTGCCCGCCGGGTACGGGAGGCCGGAATTGTCTTCGTGGGTCCCTCGGCTGAGTCGATGAAGATCATGGGGGACAAGCTCTCCGGCAAGCAGGCCGTCAAGGCCTATGGCGTCCCCCTGGTCCCAGGCCTGGATGAAGCCATCACCGATCTGCGCGAGGCCCGCAAGGTGGCCCAAGAGATCGGGTATCCCGTGATGATCAAGGCCTCGGCCGGTGGTGGGGGCAAGGGGATCCGCATCGTGCATGAGGATGCCGACTTCGAGCCGCAGATGGAGCGGGCAGTCAGTGAGGCCATCAAGTCCTTTGGGGACGGAGCGGTTTTTATCGAAAAATACATCGCCGCCCCCCGGCATATCGAGATACAGGTTCTGGCCGATACCCACGGCAATGTAGTTCACCTCTTCGAGCGGGAGTGCTCGGTGCAGCGCCGCCACCAAAAGGTGGTAGAGGAGGCACCCTCCTCGGTGCTGACCCCAGAGGTGCGGCAGGCTATGGGCGAGGCCGCCTGCAACGTGGCCCGCGCCTGCGACTACGTCAATGCCGGGACGGTGGAGTTTCTCGTGGACGAAGACCTGAGCTTCTATTTTCTGGAGATGAATACCCGCCTGCAGGTGGAGCATCCCGTCACGGAGATGATCACCGGCATCGACATCGTCCAGGAACAGATCCACATCGCGCAGGGCAAGCCGCTGAGCTTCAAGCAGGAAGACCTCCGTATCAATGGCCATGCCATTGAAGCACGCGTCTATGCTGAGGATCCCCGCAACAATTTTCTCCCCGACATCGGGATGCTGCATGTCTATCGTACTCCCAAGGGGACCGGCATCCGTGTGGACGACGGTCTGATTGAGGGGATGGAGATTCCGATCTACTATGATCCGATGATCGCCAAGCTGATCGTGCACGCCGAGACGCGTGATGCGGCCCGGGAAAAGATGGTGCGTGCGATCCAGGAATACCTGATCGTCGGGGTGGAAACCACCTTGCCCTTCTGTCGATTTGTGATGCGGCACGAGGCCTTTGCCAGCGGGAACTTTGATACCCACTTTGTGGCCAAACACTACCGGCCAGAACTGCTGGACGAAAACTTTGACGCAGAAGAAGCGATGATCGCCGCCCTCGTGGCCGACCTTGCCTACAATGGCGACATCCACCACATCGTGCACTCAGAGGAGGCGCATCCGCGCTCCGATCTGAGCGCGTGGCGGCTCAACCGCCGCCGATAATCGAAGAGCCGGAGGGTGCGCCTCCGGCTCTTTTTTTATTTCCCTTTGAAGACCGGTTTCCGTTTTTCGTTGAAGGCGGCTACGCCTTCCTGATAATCCTCGGTCTGCCCGGCGATTTCCTGGCTGAATTTTTCCATTTCCAGCATCTCGTCGAGAGAGGACTCAAAGGAGCGATTGAGCATGCGCTTGATGAGGCCTACGGCCTTGGGGGGCTTCTCGGCGTAGCGGGAGGCGAGGCGGTAGATGTCGTCATCGAGTTCGTCGGCCGGGACGATCTCGTTGATGAGGCCCATATCCAGGGCCTCCCGGGCGGTGATTTTGTCGCCCAGCGTAGCCAGTGCGAAAGCCTGCCGATGCCCCGCGAGGCGGGGCAGAAACCAGGAAGACCCGCTGTCCAGCACCAGGCCGATGTTGACAAAGGCCCAGACGAGCTTGGCCTGGTCGGTGGCGAGGACATAGTCACAGGCGAGGGCGAGGCTCGCCCCGGCACCGGCGGCGACGCCGTGCAGGCGACACAGGAAGGGCTTCTCCGTCTCGCGGATCAGGCGAATCATGGGATTGTAGCGGCGCTCGACCGACTCTCCCAAGGAGCGGGACTTGCCCGCCACATCTTTTAAGTCCTGGCCAGAGCAGAAGGCGCGGCCGGCGCCGGCAAGCACAATGACCCGGACCTCAGGGTCGCGCTTACAGTGCTTGAGCACATCGATAAATTCCCGGCTCATGGCTTCATTGAAGGCATTGTAGGTGTCGGGCCGGTTGAGGGTGATGGTGGCGATATGGTCGCGAAAGTCGTAGCGGAGGGTCTGATAGTCCATAGTCAAGATGATTGGTGGCGGGCAGGCAGACCCGCTGGGATAATCCTTGAAGTTAGGAAAAAGTACCTACTTTTGCCGCAGGAAAACAGATCTCAGTGGGGGTAGTTATTGACCTTAAGCCTTCTATTTTCCCTGGTCCTGTTGCCTCTTTGCAGGTTTCTTTCTTTTCGCATTTGCTCCCCATGGCCCTTGAGATAACCGATATCGGTCCCCGGCACCTGGTGCTGGAAGAGAAACCGCCCCTGGCCCGGCTGATCCTGGTGAGTGTGGCCGGTGCGGGCCTGCTCCTCACTCTGGGGACGATGAAGGAATATGGCTGGCAGTCCTGGTACCGCCTCACCTACTGGCTGGGGGCCCTGGTGGCCCTGCTGGCTGGGGTGGGCTGGGGCCTCTGGGGCCGCTCGACCCGCTGTGAGGTCCGGCTGGAGACCCGCCGCCTGCGGCTATGGTACCGGCAGGGCCTGCGGACCGCTCTGGACCGGACGATCCACCTGGATCGCATACAGGGGCTGGAGATGGAGCAGCGGCCGGGTTCCCGGCCAGCCTACCGGCTATCCCTCCTCCTGGAAGAGGACGAGCGTCTGGTCCTGAATGCCCGTGGCACCTATGACCGCACCGGCCTGGAGGCCGTGGCGGGGCGGCTAAAGGCCTATCTGGAGGCAACCTAACAGGGATGGACAAGGGGCTGCCAACGGGCTTTTTTTTTTGCTAGGAATACAAGCGGCGCGGCTGCATATTGGGGGGGCTTTTCCGGGTGGAAAGCCTGTCACGGCCCTGAGGGGGAAGCCCGTGAGGGCAGGGCGCAAAGGCACGGACAGTTCTGGTTCAGGCATATATGGAGACAACGTATGAGGTCCTCATCCAAGGGATGATGGACCAGGGCTATGGGTGTACAGACGCCTTGCTGCCCCCTGGCCTGTGGGAGGCGCTGCGTGCCCGGGCCCTCGCCCATCGCGCGGGCGGAGACCTGCGTCCGGCCGGTATCGGCCAGGGGAGCAGTTACCTCCAGGCCGATGAGATCCGCAGCGATGAGATTCTGTGGCTGCCAGAGGTGCCCGAGTTGCCGGAAGAAAAGGCCTTTCTGGAACAGGTATCGGCCTTCTCGGCCTATCTGAACCGCACCTGCTATGCGGGAATCCGCGATGCGGAGTTTCATTACGCTTGCTATCCGGCGGGCAGTTTTTACCGGCGGCACCGCGACACCTTTCAGCGGGACGATCGGCGGCGCTTCTCGCTGATCTGCTATCTGAACCCGGATTGGGTGCCGGAGGACGGCGGCGCGCTGGTGCTCTACCTGCCCGAGGGGCCGGTAGAGGTGCTACCGCAAGGGGGGCGGGTGGTATACTTTGACAGTGCGGTGGTGGAGCATGAGGTGCTGCCGGCCCG
>RFHL01000054.1 GCA_003696875.1 Bacteroidota bacterium
ACACAACAACTGAAGCGGTTACGAAAGAGCACAAACGCGATCCGTATGGTTTCTTGAATATGAATATGGCATCCGGGGAAAGCTCCCTAAAACAAACGAACCTTCATGCCCTGATGATTACCTCTCAAAGGGATAACCCTTTTTGAGTTAAATGAGGTTGCCTGAGTGATAAAAAAAAGGTAAGAAAATTCCAATCCAACCCCTTGCCTGCCCTGGCGGTTGGTTCTTTCCCGGCATGGCCCTACCTTGGAATTCCTTGATCAAAATGACCCTATGCGATACCTCCTGCTGAGTAGCCTGCTGGCTATTCTGATGGCCTGTCAGACTCCCGACTCTAGGTTGGACTACCTCTCAGAATCGGAAGCTGATCGGGATCAGCGCCTTGCCTGGTGGCGAGACGCCCGTTTTGGCCTTTTTATCCACTGGGGTCCCTCGGCGGTGCTGGGGGGCGAATATCAGGGCGACACCATCGCCGGGGCCAGCGAATGGATTATGCACACCGCCCGTATTCCCATTTCTGACTACGAACCCATCGCCCGGACCTTTGCGCCACAGTCCTACGACCCAAAGACCTGGGTGCTGGCCGCCAAGGCGGCGGGCATGAAATACCTCGTCATCACCTCCAAGCATCACGATGGCTTCTGCATCTGGGATTCCAAAGTGAGCGATTACGACGCCGTGGATGCCGCCGCAGCCGGACGCGACCTGCTCGCGCCCCTGCGCGACGCCTGCCGCAAGCACGGCCTGCGCTTCGGCCTCTACCACTCTATCATGGACTGGCACCACCCCGACGCCCAGGGCGATCAGGTGCCCGGGGCCGAGGGCCGCCTACCCAACCCCCGCTTTCCCCAGTATGTCGAGGCCTACCTGAAGCCTCAGCTCCGGGAGCTGATCACCACCTACGACCCGGATATCCTCTGGTTTGATGGCGAATGGATTCCCGAGTACACCCACGAAATGGGGCTGGACCTCTACAACTTTGTTCGTCACCTGAAACCCGGCATTCTCATTAATAATCGCGTGGACAAAGGGCGACAAGGCATGCAGGGCATGAACAAGGTCGACGACACCTATGCCGGCGACTTTGGCACCCCCGAACAGGAAGTGCTGGCGCGTGGCTCCACGCTGGACTGGGAGGCCTGCATGACCATGAACCAAAGCTGGGGCTACAAGGCCAGCGATCATGCCTGGAAATCAACGCAGACGCTGATCCATCACCTCATCGACATCGCCGCCAAGGGCGGCAACTACCTGCTGAATGTCGGCCCCGATGCGCAGGGGCGCATCCCCGCCCCCAGCCTGGATCGCCTTGCCGCGATGGGCCGCTGGATGGACATCAACGGCGAAGCCATCTATGGCAGCCGCCTGTGGGCGCGCTGGTCCGAGGGAGCGGACATCCGCTATCTGGGGGACCGGGCCGACAGCAGCCGGGTCTATGCTGCCCTGCTGCGCTGGCCCGGGCAGACCCTGCGCCTGCGCGGCGTTGAGCCACAAGCTGGTAGCGCCATCCATTTGCTGGGCCACGAGGCGCCGCTGAGCTGGACCTTCGACCCGGAAGCAGGTCTCAAGGTCACCCTGCCCGAAACCTGGCAGGACAGCAGCGCCCGGCCGGTGGCTCACGCCTGGGTGCTGCGCATGACCGCCCAACCCAGCCGGCAAGTGCCGGCGCCCCGCATTGGCAACGGGCAGACTGACTCCCTGACGGAAGACATCTTTTGGGATACAACCCGGGTCGTGCTCTCCGTGGCAGATCCGGAAGCGCGTATCCACTATACGCTGGATGGCAACGATCCCAACGAAAACAACCCCCAGTACGAAACACCCCTCGTCCTGACTCGTCCGACGGAGGTACGCGCCGCGGCTTTTGCGCCCGGCCAGGTGAGTAGCCCGGTCGTCTCCGCCCGCTTTTATCGCAGCCCGTACCAGGGCCTGCATCTCGCCCATGCCTACAGCCCCAACTACCCGGCCGCTGGCCGGCTGGCCCTGATTGACGGGAAACGCGGCCAAGCCGACTTCCACGACCCTGCCTGGCAGGGCTATGAGGGCGCAGACCTCATTCTGACGCTGGACCTGGGCCGGATCGATACGATCCGCCGGGTGATGATCACCTTCCTCAACCAGCAATCCGACTGGATTTTTCTCCCTCAGGAGGTGAATTTCGAACTCTCCACCGACGGAGAAACCTTCACGGAACTCAGCAGCTTCGCCATGAACCTGGCTCCCGACGATGCGGGGCCGCGGATTCACCCCTTCGCGCTCAGCTTCCCGGCTGAGCCCCTGCGCTACCTGCGCATCCACGCTCACAATGTCGGGACTTGTCCCGACTGGCATCCCGGAGCAGGCGGCAAAGCCTGGCTGTTTGTGGATGAGGTAATAGTGGAGTGAGTTGGGAAGTTGGGAAGTTCAGGGTGTACTTGCCTTTCCTGGCAAAAGGGTTCTCCAAAAACAGCTTCTCTATTTGGCCATTTCCCCATTTCCCTATTTGACCATTTGCCCACTTACCTATTTGACCTTTCCCCTACCCTCTTATCCGCTCAATAATCGCCTCCAAAGACAGGGTCTCCTGCTGGCCTGTAGCCATATCCTTTAGCTGGTAAGCCTGAGCCGTATGCTCCTGCGTCCCGGCCGCCAGGGTAAAGGGGATCCCCTTCTTATCGGCGTAGGCAAATTGCTTTTTCAGCTTGACGGCATCGGGATACAGCTCGGCGGCGATGCCAGCGCTGCGCAGCTGCCGCAGCAGATCCAGGGTCGGGCCGTAGGTCTCGGCCCCGAAGTGAATCAGCAGCACCTGCGTGCTGCTTTGGGCCTGGTCCTCAAAGAGGCCCAGTTCTTCCATGACATCATAAATCCGGTCGGCCCCGAAGGAAATCCCCACCCCCGGCAAGCCCGGCTTGCCAAAGACACCCGTCAGGTCGGCATAGCGCCCCCCACCACAGATCGACCCGATCTTGACGTCGTGGGCCTTGACCTCGAAAATGGTGCCGGTATAGTAGTCCAGCCCCCGGGCGAGCTGCAGGTTAAAATCGACCGTGGCCCGCTGGAGCGGGAAGTGGGACAGGGTGTCGATCACCTCTCGCATCTCGGCCACCCCTTGTCGGCCGGTCTCAGAGCCTTCGAAGCGCGCCTCCAGAAAGTCGAGCTTGGCCTGCACCTCTCCCTCAAACTGAATCAGCTCAAAGAGTTGGCTGATGGCTGGAGTCGGGATGCCCCGGCCTTCGAGCTCGGCCTGCACCGCCTGCGGCGGTTTTTTGTCCAGCTTGTCGATGCCCACACAGAGGTCGGTAAACCTGTCGGCCTGCCCGATGGCCTCGGCATAGCCGGTGAGGATCTTCCGGTTGTTGAGCAGAATGCTGAAGCCCGGCAGGCCCAGCGTGGAAAGTACCTCATCAAAGATGGCCACAAACTCGGCCTCGAAGAGCAGGGAATCCGAGCCGACAACGTCGGCGTCACACTGGTAAAACTCCCGGTAGCGCCCGCGCTGCGGGTTGTCGGCCCGCCAGACGGGCTGGATCTGGTAGCGCTTGAAGGGAAAGGTGATGGCATGCTGATGCTGCACCACAAAGCGGGCAAAGGGTACCGTGAGGTCGTAGCGCAAGGCCCGCTTGGAGATCTCCGGGGCCAGCCGGGCCGGGTCTTCCCAGAGGGTAGGGTCCACCCCCTTGAGAAAGTCTCCGTTGTTGAGGATTTTAAAAATGAGGCGGTCGCCCTCCTCACCATACTTGCCGGTAAGGACCTGCAGGTTCTCCATCGCGGGCGTTTCGATGGGGGCGTAACCATATTTGCGGAAGACGGCCCGGATGGTATCGAAGATGCGCTCCCGGCGCATCATCACCTCGGGCAGAAAATCGCGGGTACCGCGGGGAATCGATGGGGTTGTTGCCATGGCGCAAAAGTAACCAAGTTTTCGGGGAACTTTCGCAGAAATGCTTCCCAAAAACCGCGAAAAAGCCCTACATTAATGGGAAAATTTCACCTACTGGAGGCAAGGGCCATTTCGCTTCCAACCCTTTGTCCGGGAAGAAATCCTTGCTTCAGTACAACATATTACTCAACTCCACTAAATCAAGTATCCCTCATGGAAGAACTCATTGTCACTGCCGTTGCCGTCATTGGCGGCCTGGCATTTTTTCGTAGCGGCTGGGTCATTGTGCGCCAGCAGCAGGCGGCCGTCATTCAGCGCCTGGGCAAGTTCCAGCGCGTAGCCGGAGCCGGTTTCCAGTTCAAGATTCCTTTTGTGGATCAGGTTGCCGGAAAGATGAGCCTTAAAGTCCAGCAAATGGACGTCAAAGTCGAGACCAAAACCCGGGACGATGTATTTGTCCACATGAAAGTCTCCGTACAGTACCAGGTTTTGAAGGCCAAAATCTACGATGCCTTCTATGAGTTGGAAGACGCCAAGACCCAGATCAATGCCTATGTTTTTGACGTGGTACGGGCTGAAGTGCCCAAGATGAAGCTGGACGAAGTGTTTGCCCGCAAGGACGACGTGGCCATCGCCATCAAGACCGAGCTGTCCGAAGCCATGGAGAAGTTTGGCTACGGCATCGTCAAAGCCCTGGTGACCGACATCGACCCCGACCCAGAGGTCAAGCGTTCCATGAACCGCATCAATGCCGCCGAACGCGAAAAAGTCGCCGCTCAGTACGAAGCCGAAGCCGAGCGGATCAAGATCGTGGCCATCGCCCAGGCCGAGGCCGAGTCCAAAAAGCTCCAGGGCCAGGGGATCGCAGACCAGCGCCGCGAGATCGCCAAAGGCCTGGAGGATTCCGTCGAAGCCCTCAACAAGGTCGGCATCAACTCCCAGGAAGCCTCGGCCCTGATCGTGGTCACCCAGCACTACGACACCCTGCAGTCCATGGGGACCAACAGCCGCAGCAACCTTATCCTGCTGCCCAACTCGCCCTCCAACGCCAGCGACATGATGAACCAGATGATCACCTCCTTCACCGCCGCCAGCATGATGGGCGACGAGATGAAGAAGACCCCTCTCCCTGAGCGCGAACGCTTCCCCAAGCGGGAAGATAAACCGCTTCTGGGCGATTAAGTTCTATCAAAAGAGGCCGTCTCCCAAGGACGGCCTCTCCTTTTTCGCAAAGGTCTCCTCCCCATGCACGACGACCTCATCGACACCTGGCACCGCCACCAGCGCATCAACCTGTACCTGCTCGACGGCATCGTCGACGAAGGGCACCTGCAAGTCCGGGCCAAGCCCCGCAGCCGCACCATTGGTACCCAGTTTGCCCACCTTCACAACGTGCGCCTGATGTGGCTGCAAGCCGCCGGCCATCCCGGCTGGGATGAGCTGCACAAGGCCGGCCCTGACGAAGCCATCAGCCGGCAGGCGCTGCGTCAGGCCCTCACCACCTCCGGCGAGGCCATCGCTGGCCTCCTCGACCACGGCCTCCGTACCGGCCGCATCAAGGGTTTCAAGCCGCATCCTGCTGCTTTTCTGGGTTACCTCATTTCCCACGAAAGCCACCACCGCGGCCAGATCATCCTCCAGCTCAAGCAAGCGGGCCATCCCTTGCCCGAGGACATCCGCTACGGCATCTGGGATTGGGGCAGGCGATAATCAAGAG
>RFHL01000614.1 GCA_003696875.1 Bacteroidota bacterium
AAGTAACGCTCAAAAAATAAAGTCCGCTTTTGGCTTGATCCCTTGCCCGCATACGGCGTCAGAAAAAGCCTCACTTGGCCCGCCAAGCTCGGTTTTTCTCCCTTGTCTGCGCACAAGGTCTCGGCGCAAAATCGGGAAGTTATTTTTCTCGCGTTACTAAAAAAAACATCGTACCCTTTTTTGTGATTATTTTTTTTGTATATTTGTACTATCAATGTTCAGCCATTGAGCTCTTTCATTTGAACGTTTTCCGCAGTACGCTGCGGATCTCCATAAAACGTGATCTTCCTCATCCGGTAATCACAAGAATTGTGTTTTCATGGTTGTGCTGTAGGGACGGCTCTCGAGTAGAGTCGCTCCCTATTTTTTTTGTCTGCCCCCCACTGAGCGGGCTCCATGTAGGGACGAGGGCGATCCTCCCGCCTCGCAACTGGCAAAGGCAGTTGCCGTGGAATCTGGCTAAAAGTGTTTTGGTGAGCTAAATAGTTTGGGTGACTGATTTTTTCAGCATTTTCTCCCAAAATCTTACAATAGCGGCGCGGTTTTTGGAGTTGAGTTCATGGAGGTGTAAGGCAAAAGCTATTCACTTCTGGATTATTGCTCAGCCCGGTCATTTGACCTTTTCTGTTTATTTCTTGTAATCCCTTTCTCAGGCATGTGCTTTGTACAGATGGGGTATGGGAGAACGTTACATCTTGTTTGTTTCCGTGATGCTACAAACGGGGCGCAGCTCGCTGTTGCTTCTGTTTGCTTTGGGTATGGCCACCCTGTGGGGGCAGCCAGCCGGGACTCAATCTGTCCCCTATCACAGTCAATGGTATAGCCAGCACCCAGGCTACCGGCTGGCCTCCGATGAGGCTGAGGCCGAGGTGTATCGCTACATGCTTGATCAGGCAGATAGCCCCGGCGAAACCCGCAGCGACTTGCTGGTGATTCCGGTGGTGGTGCATATCATGCACTTGCCGGAGGATTCAGTGCCCGCTCCGCGCTCTTCCAATCTCCCCGATGCCCAGATCCAGGCCGGCCTGGACTGGCTTAATGATGCCCTGCGCAATCGGGGTCCCTACGCTGGTGGCCCCTTCCACACCAATGCCGGCATCCCCAGCACAGATCTGGAAATCGAATTTTGCCTGGCCCAGACTGACCCCAACGGAAACCCCACCAATGGCATCGTGCGGATGCCTACCCCCCTCTCGAACCTGGTACGCGAAGATCCCTGCCCCGGGGACCCCAACGAAGCGCAGGACCACTGCCTGCGGGCGGCCTCCTTCTGGGATTCGCATCGCTACATGAACATCTGGCTGGTCAACAACATTTGTGATGAGTCGGGCGGGCAGTGTGATATGGATGGGTATTCCCTGATGGTGGGCAGTCACGGACAACTGTATGATGGGCCGGTGCTGAAGTCCGGCCTTTGGGGCACGAACCCGGCCGATCAGGCCCGGTTGATGCGACATGTGGGGCATTATCTCAACCTTTTTGATACCTATTTCCAGCCATTGGGGCCTTCCTCGGCCTGTCTCAACAACAGCTGCCTGATGGAAGGCGACCGCGTCTGCGATACCCCGCCCGATGCCGGTCCTGGCGTGGCCGATTGTAACAGTGCCTCGCCTACGCTCAACTCCTGCACCTCGGATATGCAGGACACCAGTGCGATCAACCCCTTTCGCTATCGGGATGTACAGGATATCTACGAAAACTTCATGGATGGGGGGGATGGCAGCTGCAAAAACACCTTTACCCCCATGCAAAAGATGCGGGTGCGCTGGGCGCTGGAAAACCCCCGGCGCAGCCTGCTGGAGTCAGGGGCGTGCGTACCGATCCGGACCAATATCGCCCTGAACCCGCTTGAAAACGGGGCCAGCCTGCGCTGTGATGCCCGTACGGCTCCCCAATTCTACGCCAAAAACATGGGCAATGTGCCGGTGACCTCCTTCACCGTACGCTATGCCTTCAATCATGGCTTTGCTTCCCTTCAGACCTGGAATGGGAACCTGGTTTCGGGTGATTCGGTGCTGGTCAGTCTCCCGGAGGAGCAACTCGTGCCTGGCGCGCACCTGCTGCAGGCGGCCCTGACGGATGTCAATGGCGAGGGTCCCGATGATGAGGGCCGGGACGATCATCTGATGCAGTCCTACTTTTGGCTGCCCAGTCCGGTGGTCGTCGATTCCGCGTCACATTGTGTGGACATGGAGGCGGGCAGCCTGCCCGATGGCTGGCAGCTTGGTGACCCTGACCGAGCGCTGGGGCTGGACATCACCAGCTATGCCCGCTGCCCCGACCGGGGCAGCAAGGTGCTCCGGTACAATACCAGTGGCCTCTGGGACAATGGCAATGGCCCTGCCATCGCTGAGGATGGCACCCGCGATTATCTGATCAGCCCGGTCTTTGACCTCCGTGTCTATACCGAGGCTGAGCTCTCCTTTGACCTCGCCTATATGGCCGCCGTTACCGGCCGGGACCTGATCCTGCGGGTTTATTTGGGGCAATCCTGTAACCGGGGCCTGATTCCAATCTATGAGAAGCGGCGCAATGCCCTGCAGACGACCGCCGGTCCTGCCGACACTACCCTTTCCGGCTGGGAACCAGGCGGTTGTGATGACTGGCGCACCGAGATCCTCAACCTGGATGCCTATACGGGAGGGGAAGTCTTCTTCATCTTCGAGCTGGAGATCGAAGATGGCTACAGCCAGAATCTTTACCTTGACAACATCTGCCTGCAGGCGGGGGGAGCCTGTACGATTCCTACTCATATCCCTACGCAGCCGGGGCTCTATACCGCCGATAATATGTGCACCGATCCGGAAGGGTGGACGCACTTCTGGAAATCGGCCGATATGGCGCCACAGACAGAGTCGGCCCTGCTACTGTTTTCGCTACGGGATCCCTCGGGCGAGGTAGTCCTGGCCCCGGCAGAAGTGCAGATGCGGCTCACGGCCGAGTTTGGCCGGGGCGGGCATGACTTGACGACCACGGCTCCGTATGTCTGTAACCCCAAGGGCTGGTACGTGAGCGGTCGCTCGCTGTATGTGGCGCCACAGGCGCAGCCGGGTGACAGCATCCTGGTGCGCTTCTATTTTGATGAAACCGACGTCATGGATATGGTCGCGGCAGTTCCCGAAGGAGCCCCTTCGGCTGAGGATCTCGTGCTTTTCCGCCTGCAGGCGGGCCTGAATCCAGATCCGGCGACCGGTCACACCGGGATCGAAGCGGATTGGTTTCACGAGTTAAGGCATGACAGCCTGCCGGGCCCTTATAGTTGGCAAAGCGAACCCCGGCCGTTTGGCTATGCCGCGACCTTGTCGGTGCCCGAGTTGGGCGGGCTGGGGCTGGGCTCTGGGGGGGCTGGCCTGCGTATGGGCGCTACCTACCCGGTGCCCATCACCCTTGCGGCCCGCCAAGATCTGGCGCAGGTGCGCCTGAACTGGGAGTGTGCGCGGGAGTGGGGGACCGAGGCCTATGACATTTTTCGGGCCGGGGTGGATCAGAACTTCTCGCTGATCGGGACCGTGCCGGCCGCTGGCCGGGCCGATGACTCGCTCAGCTATGCCTTTGCCGATTCGGCGCCCCTGCCGGGCACCAATTATTATAAGGTGGTGCTGCGGCACCGGCAGCCGTGGGACGTGACTTCTGACACGGCCGCGGTTGCCTACGACCCGATCCGGGTTGTGGGCGTTCATCCCAATCCCAGCCGGGATTGGCTGCGGGTGCGGGTGCAGGTCGAGGAGCCGGAGGAGGTGTATTTCGGCCTTTTTACCGGCGGGAGACAAGAAATGCTGCGTGACCGCTGGGTACAGGAAGGCGATGCGGTGCATCCGGTACAGATTGAAGCCCTACCCCCGGGGATTTATTTCTACAATGTCACCTATTCCGGCGGTTCGTACTGGGGAAAATTGGTGAAAACTGACTGGTAAGTCGAAAAACTTGCCCCGCCCGCAGGCGGGATCGCTTCCCAAGCAAACCCTATTGTTGGCCAATGAATGCGGCCTCGTCGTGTCCCATGGGACCCGGCCAGATCGTTATTGGTTACATTTTTGATGGATATCTTACATGGCGAGGGGAATGGAGGATGCAGATTATGCTGTGGGAGAATTAACTTGCAGAGGTGTAGGATGTGTTTTCTTTGCTTGTCGCACCCCCTACGCTGCCCTTGTTCTTGATTCGGTCATTTTTCCTGGGGAGAAATGATTCGCTTTGCCTACCAATGTTTGGCAAGTATGCAACCTGTGATTACCGTTTCCGGCGGAAAGCCCTTTCTCCGGATCCTTTTTTTGTCGCTCATTCTGCCGCTACTGGGGATCCAAACCGCAGCAGCAACGCATGCTATGGGGTCAGATCTGCGCTACGAGTGCCTGGGGGGCAATACCTATCGTATTACCCTTACCATCTATCGGGATTGCCAGGGCTCGGCGCTGACAGACCTGCAAAACATTGCTTTTGAGTCGGTCTCCTGTGGACAGGCCCGCTATATTGAGCAGGCCACCCGGATATCCATCACCGAGCTGTCGCCGCTCTGCCCGGCACAGCAGCCCAATAGTACCTGTAGCGGGGGCATTCTGCCCGGGGTGGAAGAGCACGTATATGAGCTGGTTACCACCCTGCCGGCCCAGTGTACTGACTGGCGCATCAGCTGGCACCTGTGCTGTCGCAACTATGCCATCACCAACTCGGTGATCACCCCCACCACCCGCATGTACATTGAAGCTTTCCTCGACAACCTGACTGTCAGTTGCAACAATTCGCCCTACTTCACCACCCCACCGGTCCCCTACCTCTGTGATGGGGAGCCCTTCCTGTTCAACAATGGCGCGATCGACCCCGACGGCGACAGCCTCGCCTTTGAGCTAGTAGATCCCCTCGACTATGTCCTGGGCACGCCCACGACGATTCCCTATCAGCCCGGCTTCAACGTCAACTACCCCATGGCCACCGCCTCGGGGACCTTTGGCTTTGATCCACTCAGCGGGCAGTTTTCCTTTACGCCCAGTGGCCTGCAACAGGGCATCGTGGCCATGCTGGTCAAGGAGTATCGCAATGGCGTCCTGATCGGCACCACCATGCGCGATTTGCAGATGGTCGTGCTCAACTGTTTCAACCAGGTGCCACAACTGGGCCCGCCGACCAATGTGACCGGCGGGCAGCTCAATGGTAATACCTTCTCGCTGTGTGCAGGCAATACGCTCAGCTTTGACATTCAGGGCCATGACCCCGATGTCATCGACCAGCTGTCGCTGACCTCCACCCTGGCGGCCGCTGTGCCGGGCGCGACCTTCAATGTCAGTGGCGTGAATCCGGTGGATGGGAGCTTTTCCTGGCCCACTACCCTGGCCGATACGGGCACCTACTTCTTTACCCTCACCCTGCGGGACAATGGGTGCCCGGTGGAGGGTCAGCAAGTCGTGGGCTATAACATCGTGGTAAGAACCGGCGAACTCCTGCCGGCTCAATTTGAGACCTTTTGCCCCAGCACCGACTCCTCTTTGCAGCTGAATACCTCCATCCCGGATACAGCGGCCGGAGGGGCGTATACCTGGCAACCCGCCCTGGGGCTGAGCAATACCACCATTCCCAACCCGGTGGTTTCGCTGGCCGGGCAGGGCTTGGACTATACCGTGGTGTACACGGCGCCGGGGGCCTGTCCCATTATCGAGCCGGTGCGCATACGACCGGAGATTACCCTGCAGACGGCACCTGATCCGGCCAGCATCTGTCTGGGTGACAGCATACAGCTCCAGGCCAACGTCACGTTCAACGGGACCGGCACGCCGCCGCCACTCACCTATTTCTGGTCGCCGGCCGGCAGCCTGGATGACAACATCAGTCCGAGCCCGGTGGCTTTTCCTACCACCACGACGAGTTACGTCCTGCTGCTACAGAGCCTCAGCTGTGCCTATCTGGATACGGCCATCGTGGTGGTCGATGCCCCGCCGACCTTGGCGGCGATCCCGCCGGGAGGCTTGTGCGCCGGAGATTCTCTGCAGCTGCAGGCCAGCGGCAGCAGTTTGGGCAGTGCCAGCTATAGCTGGTTCCCGCTCTCGGGACTGGACGATCCGGGCAGCCTGACGCCGGTGGCGAGTCCCACGAGCAATACGACCTATACCCTCACCGCCACCAACGCTTGTGGCGCCGACACCACCTCGGTGCCGGTGACCGTCTTTCCCCCGCTCAACGTGCAGCTTTCGGCTCAGGATGTCAATTGCAATGGGGCCAATGACGGCGCGATCAGCGTCGTCTCGCTGGGGGGAGCGGGTGGCTTTACCTATACCTGGATGCCTGCGCTGGGGAATGGCCCGTCATTAACCAACCTCCCGGTGGGGACCTACACGGTGATGGTGGGCGATACCGCCAACTGCCGCGATACGGCTACCGTGACCCTGACCCAACCGCCGGCTCTGACGGTGGCGGTCGATAGCGTGGTCAATGTGACCTGTGCGGGCGCTTCTACCGGCAGCATCACGGTCACGGGCAGCGGCGGCACGGGCAATTTGCTCTACGCTCTGGATGCGGGGCCTTTCATTCAGCAAAATACCTTCGGGAATTTGCCCGCCGGCGCCTATACCGTAAGTGTGCGGGATGACAATGGCTGTCTGGCAACCAGCAACTTTATCGCGATTTCGGAGCCGACCAGTCCGGTGGTGCTGGCCCTCGACTCCGTCGCCAATGCCAACTGCAACTCCCCCTTCGGGGCACTGGAGGTCAGTGCGAGTGGCGGAAATCCCGGCTATTTTTACACTTTGATCGGTTTTTCTGGAACCACGGTCCAGAACAGTGGCCTCTTTACCGGCCTGAATCCCGGGCAGTATCCGGTCATCGTGACTGATACCCTGGGCTGTACCGACACCCTGGACGCCGAGATCACCGAAGTGGCCGATCCCTCGGCCACGATTGACTCTATCGGCATGGTCTTGTGCTATGGAGGCAATGACGGCTTTGTCCAGGTGACGGGCTCCAGTGGGAGCCCGCCTTATCAGTTTACCCTGGATGGTGGGACACAGGCACAGCCTGGGCCTACGGCCCTGTTTGGCAACCTGAGTGCGGGGCCACATGAGGTGGGGCTACAGGATGCCGCCGGTTGTCGCTATCTCCTCAACCTTTTTATCACCCAGCCGGACTCCCTCTACGGAGAGATCGGTAATACCACGGATCCGGACTGTGCCGGAGAAGCGACGGGGTCAGCCGTGATTCTGGGGTTTGGGGGCGTACCCCCCTATCAGTACGGCTCGCCCCCGAGCTTCAACAATCAGATCACCAATCTGACGGTCGGAACCTATGCCTTTCCCATTGTCGATGCCAACAACTGTAGCACCGTGGTGGTAGTCACACTGAACGAGCCTGCCCCCTTGCAGGGCCTGATCGCCGATCAGGAAAACATCCGCTGTTTTGGGGAGGCCAGTGGGGTGCTGGAATTTTCGGCCCTGGGGGGAACGCCTGATTTTCAGTATTCTTTCCAGGGTTCGCCTTTCCTCGACACGGCCCGCTTTGAAGGGCTGCCCGTGGGCAGCTATTCGGTGGTGGTGCGGGACGAAAATGGCTGTCTGGACAGCCTGAACGCGACGCTCACCCAGCCCGATTCCCTCTCGCTGGAGGTGGTCGAGGTGACCGATGTGACCTGTTACAATGGTTCGGACGGTACGGTGCGCGTGGCAGGCACAGGCGGGACCCAGCCGTACACCTATGCCTTTGATACGCTCACCTTTGTGAATACGCCCCTGCTGACCGGCCTGCGGGCCGGGACCTATGCCATCCTGCTGGAGGACGCCAATGGTTGCCTGGCGGAGGATCAGGCGAGCATCACCGAGCCGGATGAGATCGTCGGGGATGTGACGGCGATTCCGATTACTTGCTATGGCGATGACAACGGACAGGCCGAGGTGACCATGTTGGGCGGGGAAGCTCCCTATGCCTATGCCTGGACCGATGGCCAGACCACCCGGGTGGCCACCAACCTCAGCCCCGGCAACCACCTTGTGCTTGTTACCGACGCCAATGGATGTGAAGTGGGCCTGAGCACCGAGATCGTGGAGCCGCCCGAGATGGTGTTTGATACCCTGGGCAGCACCGATGTGACCTGTTTTGACGGGGCCGACGGGACGGCGATCGCCGTGGCTTCGGGTGGGGCCGGTGACCTCAGCTATCTGTGGTCCAATGGGGCCTCCGATACCAGCCTGACGCAGCTGCCTGCGGGTGATTATGTGATCACGGTGCTGGATACGAATGGCTGCGAATTGCGGGAAACGCTTCCCATTCATCAGCCGCCGCCCATTGAGATCATCGTCGAAGACATCAAGGATGCCTTCTGCGGCTTGCCCACCGGGGAGATCACCGTTTCGGTGATGGGAGGCACTCCGGGGTATGATCTGCGTTGGGATACGGATCCGCCACAGACAGGCCTGATGGCTACCGACCTGATGGGGGGGGACGACTTCAGTCCCTATCGTGTGACCGTGATTGATACCGTGGGCTGCGAAGAAGTCCTCGACATCGATGTGGGGGTGGAGGGGACGCCGACGGCGGCCTTCTATACCAGCTTTGCCCCGCTGGATTCCCTGCTTTTTCCCGACGAACCGGTGCAGTTCTTCAATATCTCGGAAGGCGCCTCGGCCTACATTTGGGACTTTGGCGATGGAGGCGCCTCCAGTGATTTTGCCCCGAGCCATGCCTATCGGGATACCGGCACCTATGCGGTGCAGCTCGTGGCCTTTGATGCCAATTTTCTCTGCCCTGACACCACCGTGGTAGAGTTTACCCTGCTGCCACCGGGCGTGATTTATGTCCCCAATGCTTTTTCGCCTAATGGCGACGGGATCAACGACAACTTCTTCCCCAAGGGGGTGGGCGTCGACTGGGTGCGCATGCGCATCTACAGCCGCTGGGGGCTGCACATTGCTACACTTACCAGCATGGACGACCGCTGGAATGGCTATCTGCCTGAGGGCGAGCCCGCCCCGGAGGGCGTGTACGTCTGGGTGATTGATGCCGTGATCAATGATGGCAGCACCTACCATCGGGCGGGGACCGTGACCTTGTTCAGGTAAGGGGCCGGCGTTCCGATTTCAGCGTTCGGGGTTCCTGGAAGCCAGGGCATTTCGACGGGCTTAATGCCCGACGGGCAAAGTACCTGAGTCCCCTCAGGGATGAGGCGCTCGCTGCGCGATGCGGTTTTTTCCCCGGCAAATAGGTTGTAACTTGCAGCCCCTGGTTTTCAAGCAAACAACCGATCCCCCGCATGTATCCCCGCATCAGTGATTTGATCAATGACCTGCTCGGCACGGACATCCTGCTGCCGATCCAGTCCTTTGGGTTCTTTGTGGCGCTGGCCTTTGTGGCGGCCTATCTGGCCCTCGCGGCGGAGGTCCGCCGCATGGAGGGGATGGGCGTCTTTGGCACCCGCCGGGTGCGGGTCAAGGAGGGCGGCCCCATCAAAGAGACCGACATCCTGGTCAATTTTGCCCTGTTTGGGCTGATCGGCTACAAGCTGGGGCTGATGGTGGAGGACTATGCCGGTTTTGCCAGCAATCCGCAGGCGGCCATTCTATCCGCCGACGGCTCGTTTCTCTGGGCCCTGATCGCCGCCTTTGCCGGCGGGGGGTGGCGCTTCTACCAGTACTGGCAGCGGCGGCATGACAAGCCCGTCATGGTCGAGCAGGAGCAGGGCCTGCAGCAGGAATTGGGCACGGTCACCACGATTGCCTTCGTGGCGGGGATCTTGGGGGCCAAAGTCTTTCACAACCTCGAGTACTGGGACACCTTTGTGCAGGACCCCATTGGCGCGCTGCTTTCCTTTGATGGCCTGACCTTCTATGGCGGCCTGATTGTCGCCACCATCGCCATCGCCTGGTTTATCCGGAAAAAAGGCTACCATGTCATGGCGTTTGCCGACGCCATCTCTCCCGCCATGATGCTCTCCTACGGGGTGGGCCGTATCGGCTGTCAGACCGCCGGCGACGGAGACTGGGGCATCGTCAATACCGCCGCCAAGCCCGACGCCCTGAGCTGGCTACCCGACTGGATGTGGGCCTTTGATTACCCGCACAACGTGTTGAAGCAAGGGGTGCCCATCGAGGGCTGTACCGGTGAGTATTGTATGCGGCTGGCCGAGCCCGTCTACCCGACGCCCTTCTATGAAATCGTGATGGCCCTGGCCATCTTTGCGGGCCTCTGGCTCATCCGCAAGCGCCTGCCCTACATCGGGCAGATGACGGGGGTTTACCTCTTTTTCAATGGTTTGGAGCGCTTCTGGATCGAGAAAATCCGGGTCAATTCCACTTATCATATCTTTGGTTCTGAGATCACCCAGGCCGAGATCATTTCCAGCCTGTTGATGATCGGGGGGATTGTCCTGTTCTTCCTGGCCACCTACCGCTGGAAGGACAAGGCCGACAAGCGCGGGGAGGCGAAAGCGAAGGCATGAGTGAAAAGGGACACCTGATTCGGCATTATTCGGACCCGGACCAATACCCACAGGATCGGGAATCGGAAGAGGACGACCTCTTCGATCACTACACCCTGCGCGCCACCAAAGGCCAGTCTCCGGTTCGTATCGATAAGTTTCTGGCCAACCTACTTCCTTTCACCACCCGCTCCAAGATCAAGACCGCTTCTCAGACCGGCTCCATCACCGTGAATGGCAAGTCGGTGAAGCTCTCTTATAAGGTGCAGCCCGATGATGTGGTGAAAATCATGATGCCCTACCCACCGCCGCCCCGGCTGGAGCCAGAGGAGATTCCCCTGGACATCCGCTATGAGGACGACAGCCTGATCGTGCTGCACAAGCCGGCGGGCATGGTGTGTCATCCGGCTTTTGGCCATCGCAGCGGCACCCTGGTGCATGGCTTGTTGTGGCACTTTGACCAGCTCCCCCAGCCCAAGGGGGAGGAAAAATCTCTACGCCCCGGTCTGGTCCACCGGCTGGACAAGGATACCACGGGCCTCATGGTGGTCGCCAAGAGCGAGTACGCCATGGCCCACCTCTCCAAGCAGTTTTTTGACCGGACCTCGGACCGGACCTATCTCGCTCTGGTCTGGGGCGACGTCAAGGAGGAGGAGGGCCGCATCGAAGCCCACATAGGTCGCCACCCCCGCGACCGCAAGTTGTACGACGCCTTTCCAGATGGCAGCACCGGCAAACATGCGGTGACCCACTACGAGGTGTTGGAGCGCTTCGGGGTGCTGACGCTGATTCGCTGCAAGCTGGAGACGGGCCGCACGCATCAGATCCGGGTTCATCTCAAGTACCTCGGGCATCCGCTGTTCGGGGATGAAACCTATGGCGGGGACAAGGTCCTGGCTGGTCCCCCCCACCGCAGGTACCAGCAGATGATCCGCAACTGCCTGGCCCTGGCCCCCCGGCAGGCGCTGCACGCCAAGACCCTGGCCTTTACCCATCCCAAAACCGGGGAACGCCTGGCCTTCGACTCCGATATTCCGGCGGATATGGAAGCCGTGTTGGAGAAGTTGCGGGTATGGCGAGCCAGTTTTTAGACTGAGGAGGCATAGGCAAGGACTTCCCGCGGAGGCAGGCTTTGCTTGGGCGGAGAACAGACGACAGTGCAGGATGCGCATGTATGTCGGGAAGTGGTTTTTTGCTTCAAAAGCAGATGATGGTATCTGTAGAAGCCATTGAATCTTACCGTAGCCAAGGCTACTACCTGCACCGGGAGCCGCTATTCACGCCGGTTCGTCTTGATGCTTTACAGGCGATCTTCGAGGAACACCTCGCGGGCCGCGGCGCCAAGCGCAGTGATGAACTGGATACGCCGCACTTCGAGGACTCGCGCCTGCTCGATTTTTTGCTTGACCCGCAGGTGCTGGATCTGGTGGAGGCCTTTATCGGGCCGAACATCGGCCTCTTCTCCAGCCACTTCATCTGCAAGGAGCCCCGGGTGGGGCGGCGTACGCCCTGGCATGAGGACAGCGCCTACTGGGCAGGAAAATTTGATCGGCTGGACCAGTTGGTCACCATTTGGCTGGCGCTGGACGATACCGATCAGGAAAATGGCTGTATGGGGGTGATCCCCGGCACGCATCGCAACGGCTTCTCGGCCTATGCCGAGGTGGCGGATTCCCAGGACAGTACCTTTGGCACCGAGATCGCGGCGGGCAGCTTCGACGAAAACCAGGCCGTGTGGTTTGAGCTGAAGCGAGGCCAATGCTCCCTGCATGATGCACGCATCATCCATGGCGCTCCGGCCAATCGCAGCGACCGTCGTCGCTGCGGCTACACCATGCGCTATTTCGCCCTCGATATGCGCTTCAACCCGGCTGCCGCGCCCGGGCATCGCCTCTGGCATGCCCGGGGAGAGAACCTGGCGGGGAACGACTTTATCGTTCGGTAGTTCGACGTTCCTGGTTCGTCGTTCTATGGGGCGGGGGAGAGCAGCTGTACTTAACGTGAGTTTTGGATAAGCGGCGGAAGGCTTTTTGTTAATCGACTGTTTATCAAATGTTTGAATGTCATCCTGAGCCAGCCCGAAGGGCGCCAGCGAAGGATCTAATAGGACACATGAGATTCTTCGTTTCGCTCAGCATGACAATCGTCGATGGGAGCCATTCAAAGCGGTTTTTATCCAAAACTCCTGTTATACTGTATCCGTTCATCAAACCCCCTCACAGACGAGGGGTTGATGGAACGGATACGTCGCGCTCACCTGACCTGTGCTAATCATCAGGTAATCAATGTAGAGGGAAAGTAGTTCCGTGGCTTCCATTGAGTCAATCCTTTGGAATGTAGAATTTACTACTTTTCGTGCGTAAACTCAGTTATTAAAAAGCCATAGCGGTTTAAGTTAGCACTTAAACCGCTATGGCTTTTTACATATTGTTGTAGGCTTTTTATAATCCAAGTGCATAATAATGGGTACCGGGCAAATCTTCATAGACTCCTTCAATCAGCACTCCACCATTTTTATCTTTTAAAGCTTTTTCCAAATCATCGACCGATTTGATGACTTGCCCGTCTATTTTGGTGATGATAAAGCCTTCCTTGATGGCTGTGTTCCGTTTGAGCTTGCCTGCATAGAGCTTGGTGATTTTCACACCACCGGGTAAGTCAAGCTTTTTGGCGGTTTTCTTGTCCAGGTCTTCAAATTGAGCACCCAAGCTGTTGAAAATGGTAGTGCGGGCCTTATCGAGTAAGTCCGTTTCACCGTCGCGGTTGCGGAGTACTACCCGACTTACTACCTCTTTTCCGTTACGGTTCACTTTTACCTCTAATTTATCGCCAGGGCGGTGACTTGCTACCACTTCCTGAAGCTCAGAGGTAGTATTCACTTTTTTACCATCAATTTCGACAATTACATCGCCTTCTTTAATGCCAGCTTCTTTGGCGGCACTGTTTTCGCCCAAGCTGTCCACATATACACCTGTTTCCACCTTCAACTCTTTCTCTTTTATTAACGATGCATCTACCCCGCGGATGGTAATCCCCAAGAACCCACGTTGTACCATTCCGTACTTTAATAGGTCTTCTACTACTTTGTTTACGATGTTGGAAGGCACAGCGAAGCCATACCCTGCATAAGCACCTGTCGGGCTGGCAATGGCAGTATTGATGCCAATCAATCCTCCACTCAGGTTAATCAAAGCACCTCCGCTATTGCCTGGATTGATAGCCGCATCGGTTTGAATAAAAGATTCTACGGCAAACTGCTCCCGCAAAATATTGATATTACGTGATTTTGCGCTAACAATGCCCGCCGTTACGGTGGAGTTTAAGTTAAAGGGGTTACCCACGGCAAGTACCCACTCTCCCACTTTCACGTCATCAGAATTGACCAAAGGCAAGGTGGTTAATCCGCTGGCTTTTATTTGAAGCAGGGCAAGGTCTGTAGAAGGATCAGTACCCACCACAGTAGCCTTGAAAGTGCGGTTATCGTGAAGCGTAACTTCAATATCGTCAGCGTTGGCGATGACGTGGTTATTGGTAACAATATACCCCTCGCTGTTGATAATAACTCCTGAACCAGTACCTACCCGTGCCTGTGGCTTTTGGGGTTGCGGAGCTTGGTAATATCTACGCGGCCCGAAAAATTGTTCAAAAAAGTCATCGTCCCCAAAAAATTCCCTAAATGGGTCGGGCAGTTCACGGTACTGATACGGACTGTTTCCATTGGTGTATTGCGTTACCTGGGTCGATTTGATGTGCACCACGGCATCCATCGCTTTATCTGCCAACTGTGTAAAATCCACAGGCACCATATTCCCCTTTTCATCGGGCGTGTAAAGCGCACCTTGTGCGGGTGTACCCGAAACGTGTTCTATTTTAACGCTTTTGCCAAAGTCGGTAAACTGGGGAAGGGCAAAAAACACCCCTAAAGAAACGACTAGGGCAATCAATGCAGAAATTCCATAATTTTTCATAGCCTTTTCAATTTAAGAGTGAAACATCACTTGAAATGAAAAGCAGGGGAGAGGGCTTCTAGGCTACTACTCCCACTATTACTTAGGCTGCCATTCGGTCTGATGCTCTGTAAACTGCATCAGTCTGGTTTGGCATCTGTTTAACGGTTGCTTTTTCCCTCACAGGAATTGTACTCAAGCTGGGCTTACCCAACCAATTCATCGCCTTGCTGAAGTTGAAAACCAAGAAAAGAACGCATAAATAAATAAGTGAAATGGCTGATAAGCCAAATGCTAATTTATCCATGGTTACCTCCTCTTTAAGGTTCAACATCAAACAAATAGGACGTTTTACTTCACCTCAATGGCTCTGCTCAATTTTTCATAACCAGC
>RFHL01000615.1 GCA_003696875.1 Bacteroidota bacterium
AACTATCCCATTGAAATCGGGACGCAAGCGCTGGAAAAGCTGGCCCTGGCCCTGCAGGGTGGTAGCTATTCCCAGGTCATGGTCCTGACCGATACCCACACCACCAGGGATTGCTATCCGCACCTACGTCCATTCCTTCCGCCCGACCATGTGCAGGTGGAAGTAGCGCCGGGTGAGCGCCACAAGCACCTGGGCACCTGCCAGCACATCTGGCAAGCCATGACCGAAGCCGCGCTGGACCGGCGAGCCCTGATGGTCAACCTGGGCGGCGGCGTGATCGGCGATATGGGGGGCTTTGTGGCCTCCACCTACAAGCGGGGCATCCGCTTCATTCAGGTGCCGACGACCCTGCTCTCACAGGTCGACGCCAGCGTGGGGGGCAAACTGGGAGTCGATTTTCACGGCTATAAGAACCACATCGGGCTCTTTGCAGAGCCAGAAGGCGTGTATATCTGGCCACCTTTCCTCCAGACGCTGCCCACGGCCGAGCTTCGCTCCGGTTTTGCCGAGGTCATCAAGCATCACCTGATCGCGGATGCCAGCGCCTGGGAGGCGCTGCAACAGATTACGGATCTTTCCCGTCCGGACTATGCCGCCCTGATCCGGCACTCGGTCGACATCAAGGCCCGCATCGTGGCCGAGGATCCCTACGAGCGCGGCCTGCGCAAGGCCCTCAACTTTGGGCATACGGTGGGGCACGCCGTGGAAAGTGAACGCCTGGAGACGAGCGAGCCCCTCCTACACGGCGAGGCCATCGCCTTGGGCATGATGTGCGAAGCCTGGCTCTCGCAACAGGCGGGCTTTTTGTCCGAAAAAGATCTGGAGGCCATCACCCGCTACCTCGCTGTCCTCTACGGCCACACCGCTCTGACCGAAGCCGAAATCCCGGCCATCGTGGCCCGCACCCGCAACGACAAGAAAAACGAAGGCGGGCGCATCCTTTGTACCTTGCTGGATGGTCCCGGGCAGGCTCGGGTCAATCAGGCCATTTCTCTCCAGGATGTTGAAGCCTCCCTCCGCTGGTATCAGGGGTTAGGCGTTCCGGGTTGATCGTTCCAAGTTGAGCGCTTTACTTTTCAACTGTCGAATATTCAGGCGCTCCTAGTACCGCAGGGTCACACTCAGGTTGGGCATGACGGGGAGTTGGTACACCGGCGCAAACCGTACCCGATCAAAGTAGAAGATGTTTTTGCGGTTGTAGAGGTTGATGGCACTCAGATTGAGCTCCAGCAGCATCTGATTGGCAATGACCCAGCGCCGCCGGGCCGAGGCGTCGAGGCGATGGTAGTAGGGCAGGCGACCGCCATTCAGGTCGCTGGCGAGGATCAAGCCCAAGAGGCCATTTTGCGTGGCGAGGTCGGTCTGGGCACCATTATCCAGAAAGGTGAGTTTCTCAAAATAGCCCTGGGTCTGGGTGAAGGGAAAACCGGAGCCGAGGCTCCAGCGGATGCTGAATTCCCACTTATTGTCGTCAAACTTGGGCTTTATGCGTCCCCGCTCACTGTCGACCAGGTCAAAGGTTCCCGTCTTGTAGGCTGCGACCACGTTGGCGGTGTGCCGCCGGTCGAAGATAGGCGGATAGGTCCGTGGGTTGTCAGTCTGAATGCGGTCGGTACGCGTGACCTTTGCCCAGCCGTAATTGGCATAGAAGTAGGTCTTGCGGGTGTTGTATTTGAGGATAACATCCCATCCGTAGGCTTCCCCCAGCTCGGTGATGTAGTCGGGATCCTCGGCAAAGATTTTATCCCGGTTGATGTTGGTCAGCTGGGTAAACCCCTTATACCAGCCCTCAACCGTCGTGGAGAGATTAGGGACAATCTCCGCCTCCACCCCACCGAGAAAGTGGTAGGCCGTCTGCAGCGTGTTGTTGCGCACGCGATAGGCGAGGTTTTCCGGGGCCGAGAGAAAGCCCTGAAAGAGGTTGACCACATCGCGGTCGGAGACCGCGGCAAGGAGGTTTTGCGAGTAAAGACCCGTCCCAAAGCTGAAGCTCAGCCCGGGGAAGTTGAGCTTGGCCCGCAGGCGCGGCTCGATCTGAATACTCGACTGGTTGTTGTAGAAGTGGGCCCGGACGCTGGGCTCAATCACCGCCCGCTCAAACTTGTTGCCGCCGGTGGTGTTGACCTGGATGACTTTCTTGTAGTTGGCAAAGACGGCTGCCTCGGTGTTGCTGGCCTGCTGCGTGGTACGGAAGCCAAAGGAGTTGGTGAAGACGTAGTCGGTGGAAAAGCCCAGGAAGGTGGTGCCAAAGGCAAATTCGTCCACCGAATTGAAGATGTAGCCGACCTTGAGGGTACCGTTGAAGCCCTGAATCGAGCTGCGCCGGGGAAAGGTCTCGGACTGCGACTGTAGGGCAGTGGCATACTGCGAATAAGCAAAGGTCCCGGAGATAATGGCCCCAGCCCCGGAGGGTAGCAGTTGGAAGTTGCCTCCGCCGCCGTAGGAATCCCAGCCGATATCAGCCGGAAAGCCATAGTTTACATTGTCGGTGTGGCTGAAGCCGAAGAAGCTAGCGTAGTTGACGCCATCGGAGAGGGTAAGTTTGCCGTAGAGGTCCAGGAAGTTGAAGGGTAGGCCATCGCCGTTATTCACATAGGGATAGAGGCGGGTCGAGGTCTGGTCCAGGAAGTTGTTGCGGGCTGAAAGCAGGTAGGAGACCCCGCCGCCATTCTGGCCGGGCTTACCCAGAGGGCCCTCAATGAGGGCCGAGGCCGAGAAGTTGTTCAGCTCCAGTTTACCCTTGAACTTCGAGAAGCTGCCGTTACGGGTTTTGATGTCCATGATGGAGGAAATCCGCCCGCCAAATTTGCCCGGAAAGGCTGCCGAGTAGACATCCACCTTGCGAATATAGTCCGGATCGAAGACGCTGAACAGCCCGATCGAGTGGAAGGGGCTGTAGAGGATCATGTCGTCCATAAGCACCATATTCTGGATGGGGGTCCCACCCCGAATGTAGAGCTGCCCGCCCTGGTCCCCGGTAAAGACCACCCCGGGCAGCACTTGCAGGAACTGCGCCAGGTCGGCCGAGCCGAGCGACGGCATGAGCTTGATTTCCGGAGCCGAGATGGAGGTAACCCCGATGTCGACCTGGGTTTTCTGGATTTCGCCCGTCTTTTGCCCCAGAATCTCCACCTCATTGGTATAGACCAGCCGCTCCTCCAGAGCAAAGCCTACCGTGGCAAAGCCATTGGGCTCGACCACGACCTCTTGCCGCAGGGTGTCATAACCGAAGTAGAAGGCGAGCGCCTCGTATGTGCCGGGCTCCAGTTTGTTGAGGCTGTAGATCCCTTCCTCATTGGTGTAGGCACCGGCCTTCAGGGCGGGAATGTACACCGTCGCCCCCACAAGGGGCTCTCCGTCTAGGTTGACCACGGTGCCGCGCACCTGTCCGGTCTGGGCCAGGAGGCCGGCTCCGGCCCACAGCAGGCCGAGCAGCAGGCCCAGGTGGCCAAGGGCTTTCATTACAAGTCGTGTCATGCGGGCAAAGGTAAGCCATTTACCCGATACGCAGGCGGGTAAAAATTGCCATTGCATTTCTCAGTCGGAGGCTTTGCCGCGCTGCCGGCGGCAGCGCTCGCTACAGTAGCGCACCTGTTCCCAGTCCCGGGCCCATTTTTTGCGCCAGCTGAAAGGCCGGCCACAAACGGGGCATATCTTCTGGGGCAAATCGGCTTTGGTGCGGCGGGCCATAGGGGACTTTCTACCCCATACTATCCGACGGGCGGATTTGTTTGGGTAGGCACCATGGACGCGGGCTTCATCCAGAGAGTCTCCCGCCGGATAGCCAGCGGCAGGCCCTGCCGCCGCTTGTAGAGCAAGGTACCCATAATGGCCAGCGCAATGGTCAGGATGCGAAACACATTGGCGTAGCCCCCGCCGAGCGCGTTGTCCCCGGCCGCGAACAGCATCCAGAAGAGATTCATGAAAAAATGCAGGAATATCGCCGTCCAGAGGTTGAAGTCCCATTCGCTGTAGACCCAGGCAAACAGGCCGGCCCCCATGAAGGTGGTCAGAAAAATCCCGACCAGCGTCGCCGGGTCCTGGCTCTGGTACAGATGGCCTGAGGCGAAGATGAGCGCCCCCAAAATCAGCGCGGGAAAAAAGCCCAGGCGCGTATAGCGGAAAAGCTGCCCGAACAGGAAGCCGCGGAAGTAGAGCTCCTCAAAAAAGGCGGCGGCAACCGCCCCCGTCATGACCTTTTGCCAGCTGAGGTCCTGGTTAAAGGAAAAAACCCAGGCATAACCCACCAGCATGGGCAAGGTGGCCAGGAGGGCCAGCCCGACCCCTCGCCCCAATCCCTGAGCCAGGCCCAGGGACTCGGGCATGGGCCGCAGGCCGTGGAGGAGGACCATGGCCCCCAGGATCGGCAAGCCGATCAGGATATAGGTCACGAAATAGGCCAATACGTTGCCGATCCCCCAACCCGCCAGGAGGTGGTAGAGGGGCGCAAAGGCCCATTCTTTGAGGGCATAGTAGCCGGCAAAGGCCAGCAAGGTCAGGAGGGTGATCCCGACAGAACGGCGCAGCATCGACATAATCATTCTTGTGGGGGAAATCGCTGTATGAGTAAGACAAGCAAATGTAATCAAGCGCGGCTTCACATATGAACCGGTTTTCCAGTATATTCCTGCTAAGCATACAGCCAGGGAGCCCTCTTCCCTCTCCACCACCCCTTTTCCAGACATGAAAAAGCTTCCCTTATCTCTCCTCCTGGTTCTGCAAGTCTATTTCCTTTCCGCCCACCCCAGCACGAATCGGGATGCCCCTCCCACCCTGGATGCCCAGCATCAACAAGGCCTCAGTGCCATCACCCGGGACCTGGCCGATTTGCACAGCCGCTTGCAGACCAGTTCCTACGCTGACATCCAAAATCATCCTCGCATCACGATCAGCGGTGACTGGAACCAGGTTTGCCTCGTCAATCTGATGACCCTCATCCAGAACCAGGGCCTGAATCGCAAACTGTTTAATGACGGTGCCCTCACGACCGTCGACATGATGCTGGACCTGGTCGATCCTTTTACCGCTCCCTTCTCCACTTTGAAGCGTTTCCTGACTTCTGAGGCGGTAGAAGAACTCATCATGCAAGCGCTGCAGGCAAACGACCCTGAGGCCGCTCTGCGGCAGGCTCTGGCCGAGAAGGCGCAACAAAACGGCACCAGCCTGCCCGAAGGGGCAGAAGGGGAGCGCCTGCAACGTCAGTTGACCCAATTGATGGAGATGTATGCGCTGGCACAGGAAAATGCCCGTCTGCCCAAAGACGCCAAATGGTACGGATGGGATTTTGATCCGGGGCGCAGCACCCTGGACGATTTTGTGCCGGACTTCATTTCGCCTCCCGACCGGGTGATTCCTTCTCAGGCTATGGTCCGTTTTGGCACCGTGGATCCCGCCGACAGCCCCGTGCAGGACAACAGCAACGGCCGGGGCCTGACCCTGCAACGGGTGGTGATGAAAGGGGTGGCAGAGGCCCCCTATCCGGCGAGCGCCCGCTGTGTCGGGCAGATCCAGTACTATTCCATCACCATCCATAACTATGGCCATGTAGAAAACGGCCGCTTTGTCTCGGATTACATCGAATATGAGATAGACCTCCACTGTTGCAATGAAGAGGACGAAGATGTCGCCTACGATGGGACAGAGCCCATCTCTTTCTTTCCTGGGGAAGACTACCCGGTTATTGCCGGGGGCATCCTCGGATACGGCCGCGTCTCCGGCGACAACCAGCTCTGCTTGGGGGCCGCGGCCCAGTACTATCCCGGCCTGCCTCTCGGCCCCTGCGGGGCCCAGGTGGGCGTTGGGCTACAAACCATGTATGCCTATACCGGTTTTAGTCAACCGGACTACCGCTTTACCAACCAAGCCCTTACGGTTGCTCCGCAGGTGCTTGTTCAGGCCCCCGTGATCCCCAACCTGCATCTGATCAGCGGACTGAGCGTCCCGTTTACGCTGGGAGGCCAGCGCACGGTATCCGCTGGCCAGACCCAACGACAATCCCAGCGCAGCTTTGGCCTGTCGCTGCTCGCCGGTCTTTCCGTGGAGTTGCCCCAATGGCAGCTTCAGCTACAAACCGACCTCCTCGGTTGGCAGCGGCTAACGACCTTTAGCCCGGATACGCCCGATGAGCGGAATACCCGCAGTGAGGTTGGGCTGCGTCTCAACAAGGGAAACCCGGTCACCGTGACGGTAGGGAAACGCCTGGGTTCTTTGTAAATCAATAGGAGGCGCGGGCGTAAGAAGCCTTCCGACTTCCGTCTTCTTTGCCACACATTTTCCCGTATCTTGAAGCAGAGAAAAAGCCTTTTGCTATGTTTCAGCTACGTCTTTTTTGGCTACCCATTCTGTTCGCCGGCCTCCTCCTCACCGCCTGCGACCCATCCCGGCGGGTGCAACGCTACAGTTACCTGTACGAAAACACCGATGATCCCCCCCGGCCGCGTACGCGGCCTACGGTGCCCATCCCCGAAGACGACCCGGGCCCCCTCACGCCAGCCGGCACGCTGTCCGCCTCCGAAGCCCGTGTCGTGGTGCGCACGGCCCTCTCCTACCAGGGGACCCGCTACAAATACGGCGGCATGAGCCGCCGGGGCATGGACTGCTCAGGCCTGGTCTGTACAGCCTACAGCGAGGTAGGCCGGGAGCTACCCCGCGCCTCCGCGCAGATGGCCAAGCAAGGAAAAAAAGTTTCCCGCAGCAAGCTCCAGCCGGGCCACTTGGTCTTTTTCTCCGCCAAAAACGGCCTCGGCATCGACCATGTGGGCCTCGTCGTCAAGGTCAAGGGCAAGCATGTGGAATTTGTCCACGCCAGCACCAGCCAAGGCGTGCGGGTGGACAGCCTCGACGATCCCTACTGGGACAAGCGCTTTCGCAAGGCCGTAGCCTATTGATCTGCCATCCAGACCATGCCAGCGGGTACGAGTTGCACCGGCCCTTGCAAACCCGACGGCAGCAAAGGAGCTTCCGAAAAAGGGCTCATCCAGGCATGGGGGAGGCGGGAGATGTTGGAGCGGGTGCGGCGCTCGGCCTCCGGGCGGCTGCCATCCCCGACCAACTGGTTATTGAGGGTATTGGCGACCTCGATGATGAGGTAGTTCTCACCGGGTCGCACATAGTCCGTGATGTCATACCGAAAGGGCGCATGCCAACGGGTCCCCAGATGGTGACCGTTGAGCCAGAGGCCGGCGATCTCCGAGACTGCCCCCAGATCCAGAAACAGCCGCTGGCCTTTCTGTAGATGGGCATCGGAAAGTGAGAAAGCCTTTTCATACCGGCCAATCCCGGAAAAATGCCGGATACCCGGATCTGCGTCCTCATGCCAGCTATGCAATTCCCTAAAAATTGCCTGCGGTGGGGTCACCCCAACCATGCGGAAAAAAGACCTCTCAGGCCCCACCCAGGGGCTGGGGAGCGGGAAGATCCAGGGTCGTGGTTTTTGCCCCATCGCTAAATGATCCTGACCTGAAGCTCAGCAAACCCGCCTCGGTCAGCTGTAAATCCTGCCCTCCGCTCAGAACGTTCCGTCCATCCTGCTGCAAGGCCGGTACTACGGCCCGGTTCGCTTCGCCCCGAAACACCACAAAACCACTGCCGCCGGGTGGCAGCGTGAGCAGGACCCGGCGGCCGCTCTCAGCAGCGGCCCAGACCGGGATCGGCATCACCGTCCCGG
>RFHL01000616.1 GCA_003696875.1 Bacteroidota bacterium
ATACCCACCTGGGCGGCTTGCCCGCCAACGGGTTGGGGGCGACCGATATCGGCACCCGAGGGGCCACCGGGGGCCTGTTTCTTGATTTCATTCGTCGCAATGCCACCTACTATCGCGAGACCTATGGACCTGAGAGTCCACAGATGCAGGCCGCCTCGGACGGCTACCATTTCGAACCTTCGGTGGCCGAGGCCACGCTGACGGCCATGCTGGCCGAGCAGCCGGGCATCAGCGTTCGTACCCGCTGGCAGTTCGATCCGGAGCCAGAGCAGGTGCAGAAAGAGGGCGGGCAGCTTCAGGCGATCCGCCTGCACCATCGAGACAGCGCGAAGACCGCCTGGTTTGCGGGACAGGTCTTTATCGACGCCACCTACGAAGGCGATCTGGCCGGCGCTGCTGGCGCCCCCTTCCGTACCCGGCGCGAGGGCCGGGACGAGTACGACGAGCCCTTTGCCGGGCGGGTGTACAAATACTGGAACGGCCCGGCCGGGCCGCATTCGACCTTTGAGGGAGATGATGCCATTCAGGCCTTTAATTACCGCCTCTGCCTCACCACCGATACCCGCAACCAGGTGCCGATTCCGAAACCTACGACCTATCATCGAGACGAATACCTATCCCTGGTGGAAGATGTTCTCACCGGACAGCATACCGGGCTGGAGATGCAAGCGGTAGACAGCTCGACCCTGGCCGCCAACCGGGTCAGGGCGCTGGCCGGGGAGCCTGCCCGCGTGCCCGGCACACCCATGGGCATGTGGCGGCTCACCAACATGGTCGCCCTGCCCAATGGCAAGACCGACGCCAACAACCAGCATCTGGCCTTTATTTCCACCGACTTGCCCGAAGAAAACTGGCCCTGGCCTACCGCAAGCTGGGCCTGGCGCGATAGTTTTGCCCGGCGCTTGCAGGATTACACCCTGGGCCTGCTGTGGTTTGCCCAGCACGATACCGCCCTGCCGGCCTGGTTTCGGGAGCAGACCCTGCGCTATGGCTTCGCCGCCGACGAGTACACCGACAACGGGCACTTTCCCCGGCAGGTGTACGTGCGCGAGGGGCGCCGCGTAGAGGGCGATTATTTCTTCACTGCCGCCGATGCCTTGCCTGTTGAGCCGGGCGGGCGACCGCCGCTACATGCGAGCAGTGTCACCGCCAGTCACTATTCCATTGACTCCCATGCCATGCGCAAGCGCGAGCCCGGGCGGGTGCACCTGGATGGCTTTATCAACTATCGCACCGAGCCCTACACGGTTCCCTATGGCGTCATACTGCCTCAGGGGCTGGACAACCTGCTCACGCCGGTGCCCGTCTCGGCCAGCCACCTGGGCTATGGCACCCTGCGGATGGAGCCTTGCTGGATGGCCCTCGGAGAGGCCGCCGGGACGGCGGCGGCCATCGCCCTGAATCGAGATGAGTCGCCTCGCGACATTCCCGTCAGTAGCCTGCAATCCTCCCTCTTGGAGCATGGAGCGGTGCTGATCTATTTCCGGGATGTGGGGCCGGAGCACCCCCATTTTTCTGCCTTACAATATTGGGCGCTCAAAGGCTTGGTGACGGAGTGGGAGGCCCGGCTTGATGAGCGGGTAAAACCCGAAACGATGGAAGCTTGGGGCGCTCAGGTAGGCCTGGAGCTACCTGAAGCCGCCGCGGCCATGACCCGGGGGGAGCTACTCAGCTGGATGCGGAGCCAGGATGCGGAGGTAGAGTAAGGCGTATCCTGAACCGGGAAAAGCCGTATCTTTGGGCATGCGCTATCTGGATCCCAAGAATGATCTGACCTTCAAGAAGGTGTTTGGGCAGCATCCGCACCTCTTGCGGAGCTTCCTGAATGCCATGTTGCCCCTGGGGCCAGGGCAGGAGATTGTGGAGTTGGAGTACCTTCCGGCCGAGCTGGTGCCGGAAATTCCTTTTCTGAAACACTCCATCGTGGATGTACGCTGCCGGGACCGGCAGGGGCGGCAGTTTATCGTGGAGATGCAGATCCTCTGGACCGATACCTTCAAGTATCGGGTTCTGTTCAATGCCTCCAAAGCCTACGTGAAGCAGCTGGACCGGGGCTACGAATACAAGGGTCTGCAGCCAGTTTATGCGCTGGGCCTGGTCAATGCGACCTTTGAGCCCGACACCGATCTGTATTACCACCATTATCGCATGATCCATTATGCCCTGACCCACAAGCAGATCGAAGGGCTGGAGCTGGTATTTGTGGAGTTGCCCAAGTTTAAGGCTAAGAGCCTAACTGAGAAGAAGCTGCAGGTGCTATGGCTGCGTTTCCTGACGGAGATTGAGGATCAGACCGAGCAACTGCCGGCAGACCTGTTGGAGGTCCCGGAAATACGCGAGGCCATCGAGATTTTGCAGGAGAGTGCCTTTTCGAAGGCCGAGCTCCTCGCCTACGATTCCTATTGGGATAGCGTGAGCAGCGAAAAAACCCTCATCAGCGATGCTGAGCGTACCGGACTCAAGCGGGGACGGGAAGAAGGTCGGGAAGAAGGCCGGCAAGAAGGCCGCATGGAAGGCCTCCAACTTGCCGCCGAAGTCCTGCGCCTGCATCAGGCGGGGGCGTCGCTGGCGGAGATGGCCGAGGCCACCGGCCTGAGCGAAGGGGCGATCCGCCAATTGCTGGCGGATCTGGACGGGTAGCGCGAATTGGGTAGCCACCCCGCGGCGACATCGCCGCTTTTGCGTATCTTGAGACCTCATCTCATACCCTCTTCGGATGCGCTACCTCCTTCTAATCCCTGTTTTCATGCTCCTGACCACCCTGGCCACCGGGCAGGTGGCCGACTTCGTATCGGTCCGCGACGGCCACTTCTTCCGGGGCGATACGCCCTATTACTTCCTGGGCACCAATTTCTGGTACGGCCTCAACCTCGGGGCCGAAGGCCCCGGCGGGGACCGCGCCCGCCTGCGGCGCGAGCTGGACCGCCTGCACGACATGGGCGTCACCAACCTGCGGGTCATGGGGGCGAGTGAAGGCCCCGACGGGGCTCCCTGGCGCATGGCGCCCGCCCTGCAACCCGCCCGCGGGCAGTACAACGAGGCCGTCTGGGACGGCCTGGATTTTCTCCTCTTTGAGATGGCCCAGCGCGGCATGACCGCGGTGGTCTGCCTCAACAACTTCTGGCCCTGGTCGGGCGGGATGGCCCAGTACCTGGCCTGGGAAACCGGGCAGCGCATCCCCTATCCGCCGCCCGCCGAGGGCGGCGACTGGGGCAGCTACCAGATCTTTACCACTGCCTTTTACAAAAACAAGGCCGCCATGGCGGCTTTTGAGGCCCATCTGGACCGCCTCATCCAGCGGGTGAATCCCTACACGGGGCGCGCCTACCGCGACGATCCCACCATCATGAGCTGGCAGCTCGCCAACGAGCCCCGGGGCATCCTGCGGCCCAAAGCTTATCGCCGCTGGATCAAGAAAACCGCCGCCCATATCAAGGCGCAGGACCCCAATCACCTTGTGAGCCTTGGCTCGGAGGGGGCGACCTCCAGCAGCTTTGCCGGGACGCGCTTTACCAAGGATCACCAGATCCGCGACATTGACTATACCACCATTCACATCTGGATACAAAACTGGGGCTGGTACGACCCGGAGCACCCCAAGAGCCTGGAGGCTGGTAAGGCCAAAGCGCAGCGCTACCTGCTGGACCATGTGGCCGAGGCCGAAGCCCTGGGCAAGCCCCTGGTGCTGGAGGAGTTCGGCATCGCCCGGGACAGCGACGACCATGACCCACAGGCCGCTACCTCTCAGCGAGACGTCTATTACGCCTTTATGTTTGAAGAGATCCACCGACTGGCCGCAAGTGGCGGCCCGGTGGCGGGCTGCAACTTCTGGGCCTGGGGCGGCGAAGGGCGCCCGCGAGAACCGCATGCCGTCTGGCAGGCGGGGGATGACTTCATCGGCGACCCGCCCCACGAGTACCAAGGCTGGTACTCGGTCTATGAGCGGGATGCCAGCACCCGGGCGGTGATCCGGACCTGGGCCGCGCGGATGCAGGCGCTGGGCGGAGAATAAGTGGCTTCGGTACGAACCCTAAGCGGGTAGCTTTTCCCCATCTTTCTGTTTTCATTGCCAACCAAGCACAACATGACCCATCGTTTTTTTTCGCTGATTCGGGCGATGCTGTTTCCCGGTCTGCTTGGCCTGACGGGCTGGGGCTACAGCCAACCCGCCGAAACGCTGCCGCCTTTGCGGCTCGATTTTGCCTGGGTGGTGGCCTCAGGCGCCTTTGGCGCCTACACCGCTGATTTGCCTGAGCTGAGGGAGCGCGCCATCGAGGCGACGCCGGATTTTGACCTGCGGATCTCGTATGCGCTATCGCCCCGCTATCGGGTTGGCCTGTCCTACACGGGCCACGGGTATCGCCATAAGGTCGCATATATCGAAGCCGATAGAGTGGGGACCCAACTACTTGATCCGAACCGAAACTACCAGTTATTTTCTTACACTGACACCGAGAACTGGCGCACCTTTCAGTACCAGCATTGGGGTTTGTATGGGGAAGTGCTGCTTGTCGATCAGCTACCTCTAGGGCTGAGCCTGCGCCTCGGGGCGCAAGGGTTGCGACTGCAGCAGCGGGATTATTTCCTGCCCATGTACCAGGGGCAGACGATCGAATCGGACATCCTTCGCAGCACGGAATGGGTGCCTGGGCTGGAAGCTGGCCTTGTGGGAGCCTTTCGGCTGAATCCGGTGGTAGCGCTGACCGCGTCGGGGACCTATGTCCAAAGCCTGACCCAGGCCCCGGTGCCGGGGGGTGGGCTCTACCACTACGCCCATGCCAGCCTGGGGCTACAGCTCGGTCTGGAGACCCGTCCGGAGGCCGCCCCGCCGGCCGAACGCAAAAACACCCTCATGCTGGGGTTGGGCTGGCCCCTCTCCCTATCTTATGAGCGCCTGCTCTGGGAGGGGAACATGCAGCATAGCCTGCGGGCCTTTCTGGATCAATACCTCATCTATGAAACCCTGCTGGGTGGGGCCTACAATGTGAAGGTTGGCCAGGATCGCCATTTCTTCCTGGCCGAGGCCCTCTTTTTTGTGCCGGAGTACCTGCACGCCGGGCTGGTGCTGGGCTATGTGTATCAGGGACCGTCGGGCCTGGTGTTGCGGGCCGATGCCGGACTCACCACCAACCAGATGGGCCTGGGGGACAACATGTCACCGGTCTACCCGCGTGGCCAGGTGCATGTGGGCTATGCCTTTTGACCGAAACATATGCGTTGGGATCGGGTGGGGTAGGGGCAATAAGCTTGCCCTGGGCATGTCCCATTTTTCCACCTGTACTCCGATCTTGGGGCAAATGGGAAAATAGGCGAGAGGTAAATGACCGTGAGTTTTGGATAAGCGGAGAAAGAATTTTCTCTAATCGACTGTTTATCAAGTGTTTGAGTGTCGTCCTGAGCCAGCCCGAAGGGCGCCAGCGAAGGATCTAATTGGACACATGAGATGCTTCGCTTCGCTCAGCATGGCAATCATCGATTGGAGCCATTCAAAGCGGTTTTTATCCAAAACTCACTTTAAGCAAAACTCACCTTCCTCTACGTAGATGGCGTCCTGGAAGGGGAGGTCTCCGAGCAACTGGAAGTAGATCGGTTCCTCCTCAGCGAGGCACAGGCCCCGCTGGGTGCTGATCCAGAGGTTACCGGCCGCATCCTCCAGGATGCCCATGATGCTGTTGCTGGGCAAGCCATAACGGGTGGTGTAATGGGTGACCGTGACACCCGTACGGTCTATGCGGTAGGGGCCCCGCTCCTGGGAGCCGATCCACAGGTTGCCCTGGCTGTCTTCGTGCAGGGCGATGGGGACATCAAAGTCCACCGTCTCAAAGCTCTACTGAGGGCCCGTCCGTCATAGCGGTTGAGGCCGTGATAGGTCCCAAACCACATGAAGCCCGTTTGGTCTTTGAGGATCGCCTGTACCCAGTTGTTGGAAAGCCCGTCCTCGGCGGTCAGGTGCTTGAAGGAGGGGCTGCTCTGTCCCCAAATGCTGAAGCAGGAGGCCCCGATAAGGAGGAGGCAAAAAAAATGACGGATGTAAATCTTGAAATGCATCGGCATGAGTGATCCTAGCCGCCCTCTGGGGATACCTGGCTTGCCCTTTCAAGATACAAAATCTGCGAATCTCCAGGCAAGCACCTTTCGCAGGGGCAGACAAGCGCTGTCCTTGCCCACGTCGAACGAAAGCCCTAGCCGCCCATTCGTCAACCGGCATCAGCCATTGGTCAAGTGCCGGCATCGGCACATCAGGCACCTCGTACATAGAGGAAATTCACCCCTTATCCCTATGTCATGAAGAATCTCCTTTCTCTTCTGCTTTTCCTTGTCCTGGGCACGGCCCAGGCTCAGGAAGCCCGAACCCTCATGGGCCAGGAGGCCACCTTCACCAGCCACGGTTTCGGGGGCTTTGCCCTGCGAATGACCGCATTAGACGGCGCTTTGATTCCTTCCTTTGGTGGGTTTGGCGCCGGGCTATATAATGAGCGCCTCATCCTGGGGGGAGGCGGCTACAACCTGCGTGGCACTACGCCCGACGGAGATGTTGAGCTCGGCTACGGAGGCGTCATGCTCGGGTACATCCTCGCTCCGGAACGCCCGCTTCATCTTCATACCTCTCTGCTCCTGGGTGGTGGAGGCATTCATCCCGAGACCGGGGAGAGCCGGGCAGTGATGGTGCTGGAGCCTCTGCTCGAGGCCGAGCTCAACGTGAGTCGCTACTTTCGCCTGGGCATAGGCGGTGGCTACCGCCTGCTCGTGGGGCAGACTCCTGACGCAGGAGTCTCTCCCCAGGATCTGTCTGGCTTCTTTGGTGGATTGAGTTTCCGTTTTGGACCCTTTGGGGGATGGTAGACAGAACAGAATGAGGTGCCCAGGCACCTCATCCGCTGTGCTTATTTTCCGGACAGCAGGTGTGCGACCAGCTCATCCGCCCCATCAAGCAGCACATCCCAGGCCGGCAAGCCGGTCTCGGCCGTGATGGCCGCACAGGCGGCGGGCACTGCCGCCGGGCTCAGGCCTTCGTGATTGACGGTGATTGCCACCACCGGCCGCCCCGATAAGAGCTCCACCGCCTGGATCTGCGTGGGCAGCGGGTGCAGGGGATAACCCGGGAAGCCATCGTACTCCACCCGGGTGGGGGCGTGCTGCATGATCACCTGCTGCGGCCGGCCGGCCGCCAGGATTTCAAATCCGCCTGGATAGGCGGGGTTCATCAGCGAGCCTTGTCCTTCGATGACGATCACCCGGGCGCCGCCTTTCCAGGCCGACCAGACGGCGTGCTCGATTTCGCCCGACACAAAGTCATTGATCAGCGAATCCATCACCAGGCTATAGCGGGCCCCCTGCATCCAGGCCGTTTGGCCGGTGCCGACCAGCTCCGCCGCGATACCGCGAGCCCGGAAGGCCTGCACGATCAGCCAGGCGGTGGTGCGCTTGCCGATGGCTGAGTCGGTGCCCAGCACCGCCAGCACCAGGGCGTCTACCTCCTCGATTTTTCCCGAAAAGAAATGCAGGTCGCGCCGGTGGGGGGGCTTGCGGATGTCGCGGATGTGGGCGTTATGCGCCTCCGCCAGGGCCACCAGATGCGGATCCTCCGACAAGAAGTCGTGCAGGCCACTATCCACGTGCAGGCCAGACCGCAGGGCTTCGGCGACGACGGTACGCCCGGCCGCCGGCAGGCGGCCGCCATCAGGGGCGAGCCCCACCACAAAGTGCGTCGCCGGCCCCAGGGCCAGGGCTTCGTCGAGCGTGGCCACTACCGGGATGCCATTGGGGCGGCGGTCCAGGGCCATGCCGGCATCCTGCCCGGTATAGCGGGCGTCGATCACGGCCTGCACCTGATAGCGCTCCGTAAAGCGGACCAGCCCGTGGGCGGTCTTGCCGTTAGGGGTCAGAAAAGCACCATCGCAGTAGACGATGGCGGTACCGTCGAGAGGGGTCATGCGTTTCGGCTGGTTAGGATGGCGACGTAGCGGTCGCCGGGGAGGGGAGATTGTTGATGGAGGTCGAGCAGGGCGGCCAGGCCGGCCGTTGCGGCCGGCAGCACGTTCATGCCTTCTTTTTCTTTGATCAGGCGGGCCAGCTGCACCATGCGCCGGTCCGAGATGCCGGCCGCCCAGCCCTGCGAGCTGCGCAGCGCATCAAGCGCCCAGTCCCCGTCAAAGGCATGCCAGTTGATCAGGGGCTCGTTGACGGCTGTCTCCTTGATGGCCGCGGGGTCCAGATCAGGGCAGCTGGCCTTCTTGTCCAGAAAGGCCTGGACGATGGGATTTTTGCGCAGGGCCGAGCCCGCGACCAGGCCGGGAAGCCGGGAGGTCTTGCCCCGCCGGTACAGGCGGGTAAAGCCTTTGTGCAGGCCCGCGAGCACGGTGCCGTTGGAAACGGGCGTCGCCACGAGGCGGGGCGCATCGCGCAGGTCGTCGTAGATTTCGTAGGCCATTTCACCATAGGCCTGCAGCTGCAGCAGGGTATTGTCCCCACCGGGGTTGGCGTCAAACCACTCCATCTCGGCGGCACGCGCCTGCGAGACCGTCACGGTGGTTTCGTAGTCCTGCGGTACCCGCACGACCTGGGCGCCGAGCTTCTCCATCTCCTGGATGCGGCGGGTGTGGTAGGCTGCTGGCACATGCACCACACAGCGCAGGCCGGCCAGGGCGGCGGCCAGGGCCACGGCTACCCCGTAGTTGCCGCAGGTCGCCACCGTGATGGTGTCAAAGCCCCGGCGCAGGGCATCCATGGCCTGGGCAAAGGCAATGCGGTCTTTTTGAGTACCGGTGGGATTGCCGCCCTCAAACTTGAGGTAGAGCTGTCGCAGCCCAAACTCCCGCTCCAGGTTGCGGGCCCGCACCAGGTTGGTGTCGCCCACCTCTGAGTCGATAATGTCTTCAAAGGCCTCCAGCCGCTCTTCCAGGGAGGCCTCGGGATTGCTTAGCACCTGCCGCTGCTGCTCGATTTCCAGGCTGAAGGTGCCCAGCACCTGAGCGGTGGGGAGGGAAGCTTGTGGGGGTTGAGCGTCAGATGTAGCAGCCATATTTGATTGATCAAGGGCGGCTTGCCGCCGGATTTCGCGTAAGACGTGGCGCGCGCGCCGGGGTCACCGGCCCCGCCCCCCAAACCAGCCTTTTTGCCAAAAATAAATGGCCATCGCCCCCGCCAGCAACAGCATCAGCCCCCAGACCGCGTAGTAGCCCCAGGGCCAGTCCAGCTCGGGCATATATTTGAAGTTCATCCCGTAGATCCCGGCGATGAAGGTCAGCGGGATAAAGATGGTCGACACGATGGTGAGGACCTGCATGACCTCATTCATGCGGTAGCTGGTCAGGGAGAGATGCAGATCCTGCAGGCTCGACACCTGGTCGCGGTAGGTGTCGAGGGTCTCCGTAGCATGGTAGATCTGGTCGCGCAGATCCTGGAAGTAGACCCGTGTTTTGCTTTTGAGCAGGCGGTGCTCCAGGCGGGTGAGCTGCTGCACCACCTCGCGCATCGGATTGATCGCCCGGCGCAGCTCCAGCAGCTCGGTGCGCAGCATCTGCAGCTCCTCCAGCGCGTCGGGATGCGGGCGGGCATTGATCTGATATTCCAGAGCCTCGATGCGTGTCTCTAGCCGGTCGAGGACGATGAAGTAGTTGCTCACCACCACGTCTATCAAGGCAAAAAAGAAATAGTCTGACTGCAGCCGCCGCAGGCGGCTGTCAGGCACCTGCAGGCGCTCCCGCAGGGGTGCAAAGACGTCTTCGCTCTGCTCCTGAAAGGTCACCACCGTCCGCTCCGTGAGCACCATGCTCACCTGCTCTACCCGGATTTCATCCGACTGCTCCTCCCAGTACACCATCTTGATTACGGCATACAGATAATCGTCAAACTCTTCCAGTTTGGGCCGCTGCAGGGTATTGGCGATGTCTTCCAGGGTCAGCCCATGAATGCCACAGGCTTCGCCCACCGCCTGCAAGACTGCCTCCTCATGTACCCCATCCACATTGACCCATGTGGTACTTGGGCGGGCCATGAGGAGAGGGATCTGGTCCGGCGACAAGTCCGGGATTTCCTCCAGATGCTCTACCCCAAAGTCCCAGGCATGCAGTCGCGCCCGGCCTTCACGTTCCTTACCCACATAGACGACCGTACCCGGGGCGAGCCCCGCCTTCACCGCCATGGAGCGGCGGGGTTTTGTCAAGGGTAGGCGGTTACGCAGGAGGCGCTTGGTATAGGATCTGAGCATAGGACGGGCCTTTTTTCGGAAGATAGGAAAGAAAGGCCGCATAAGACAAATTTGTTTGAGGGGGTGTCCCCCCGCTGGCGCCGTCGCGCCAGCGGGGGGCCGGGCTCCTCCGGGCTTCGGTC
>RFHL01000617.1 GCA_003696875.1 Bacteroidota bacterium
AGGCCCAGGAACTCAAACACATAGGGATCCCGCAGCAGGTCCTGCGGCTTCTCCAGGGCCTGCCCCTCCTGCGCCAGGCGCAGCACCTCCGCCTTGTCCTTGCTCAGCGCCAGCCGCTGGAAGAGCCCCGTCCGCTTCTGCCGCTTCAGCTCCCGGATCGACCACCTCTCCCGCAGCGTCTGCTGCAGGTAGAAGCCCCGCTCCAGCTCGTCATCGATCTTGACCAGTTCAAAGTAATGGGACCAGCTCAATTTGTGAGACAGTGTCTCACGTTTTGGGAAGTATAGGTAGAGCCGTCGCATGTGGGATAGGTTTGACCGGCTGAATCCACGCCCATGCTTCGCCTGCAAATCCTGGGAGAGCCGCTTAAGCAGCGCCTGCCCGTACTCCGCCCGGGCCTCACCGCCCTGCTCAAACTCCACGATATACTGCCCGATGGCCCAGTAGGTGGCCACCATATGGGTATTAACGGCCTGGGTAGCCCGGCGCTGCCCTTCGGTATAGACTTCGTCAATCCGGCTGACCAGCTGCTGGTAGTCCGGAGTAGAGGATATTTCTTTCATGATTATATGATTTACCATCGAGGCGAGCGAAGCGCCGCCTGCCGAGGCCCGCCTCTAGCCGCCTCCGTACTTACCAACTCTTTCCCTTCAGGTTATCATTCAGCTGCAGGCCCATGGCCCGCAGGTAGATCGCCGTCATATCCAGCGAATGATGCCGCAGCAGCGCTTGCAGAGTTTTGATGTCCACCCCGCCATGACGATAGGCATTGCATACACCGGTATGCTTCCAGCTATAGAGCGTCAGCTTGCCATCATACAGGCCCGTTTCCTCCAGCGCCTGCCGGTGCAGCTCCGATACCCGGTTGCGGACCCAGTGGATATGACCCGGTTCTAGATTCCGGGAAAACAGATAGTGACCCGGATCCAGCCGGTCCAGCCGCTCCGCCTTCAGGAGCTCGTACAGGGGATCCACGATAAAAACCCCTTCCTGCTTGGAATTTTTGGACTGCTCCGCCGTCACCATGATAACCCGGTTCTCCAGGTCAATCTGGCCCACCTTAAGCCGCATCAGCTCCGCCGGCCGGAGGAACGCAAAGTAGACCATGCGGGTAAAGAGAAACAGCCGCGGCATATGCACCTGCATCCAGGACTCCATCAGCGCCTGCTGATCCGGCGTATAGACCGTATGCGTCTGCGCCACCGTCTTGAGCTTCTTGATCCCCGCCGCCGGGCTCTTCGGGATCATTTCCCGAGACACCATCGCATTGAAGAGCGCCTTCAGCAGCGCCAGATAGTTGTTGTGCGACTTGTTGTTGATCTTCCGAACCGACAGCAGGTAATCCAGGAAATCATGCACATGCCGGCGCTTAAAGCCTGTCAGCGGCATTGACCAGAGCTGTTCCTGCTCCGCCCAGCCCCGAAAGACATTCAGGAAATTTCGGTAAGCCTGCTGCGTCCGATTGCCCCCCGTCGCCGACTTCACCGCCACCATATTCGTGAACGCCTTCGACACCGCCAGAGTCTTGGGCACCGCCAGTTCCGCATCCCCCTTCTTCCGCCGGTCAATCACCATCCCCGATTCCAGCATGGCATTGATTTCCCGCACCTTGACTTTGGCTTCCTGCCGGATGTCCTCGGGAGAGCGCTTCCGGCCCAGGCCCACCCGGCGCCGGACCAACTTATCAGCCTGCACATCCCACACCTGAAACTCAATGTACGAGCGCGTAGGCCCCTCGACCCAGCGGGCCGGGACATACTCATAGCCGAGCACAGACTGTTTCAGAGAAAACTTTCGCTTCAAGTCGATGACAAACTTAGAGCCGAGCCCCCCGGCCCGCACCCCCCGTTTTCTGGGGCGCCCCTTTCCTCCCTCCTGGGAGAAATATAGGACATCAACTCGAAAATCGGTACCACCCACCGCACCTATCCCCGCCAGCACCGGCGCCCCGGCATAGGCCGGAACCCAGCCCCAGCAGGCCGGATTTTTTGATACAGTTGTGATACACTTTTGATACAGTTTGCAAAAAACCGCCCATACATTACGTACAGACGGTTTAGTACCCAGGACTGGACTCGAACCAGCACGGCCTGAAACGGCCACTAGCCCCTCAAGCTAGCGTGTCTACCAATTCCACCACCTGGGCAGGGGTGTGACCACAGAAAAGTAGTAATTATTTTTCCCTGGCCAAATATGCCCTGGTATGCCGAAACACAGCCAGGGCGGAGGGTGATTCGGCAGGGGCTCGAACCCTGGACCCACGCATTAAAAGTGCGTTGCTCTACCAACTGAGCTACCGAATCAGCAATTTTTTTGGCTTCGTAAGTTTACTAGCCGTAATTGCGAGTGCAAAGATAGCCTACTCATGCCGCCAATGTCAAATAAAATTGTAAGAATTTTATGCTTGGGCTTGATCCTGCTCTTGCGCAGTTTGGGCCTGCTGGCGCAGACCGACTCGGAAGGCCTGCTCAGGCAGGCCGATGAGGCCTTTGCCTATGCCCAGTATTCCGAAGCCCTGCGTGGCTATGAGGCCCTGTATGCACAGGGGGTTGTGACAGAAGAGATGCTCTACCGCCTGGCCTGGCTCCACGAGCAGGCGGGGGAGGTGCCGCTGGCGATCTTCTACCTCCGGGCGGTACAGGTGCGCTACGGCGGCGACCGGATTGAGGCCAAGATCGGCGCCCTGATGGCCCAAAGCCAGGCCCGCGCCCCTACCGGGGGCGCTTGGTCGGGCTATCGGCAGGCTATCTATCGGCAGCAAAACCTGCTGCATGGCCTCCTGCTGGTGAGCACCCTGCTCACCATAGGACTTTGGCTGGGGGTACGGCAACCTATCGGCGGCTGGCTAGGACTCGCCGGGGCTCTCCTCGCCCTGGGCACGGGAGGGATCTTGCTGGAGCAACACTGGAACCGCCCGACCCAGGCAGTCGTCATCCAGCCCACCGCCTGTTATGAAGCCCCCGGGTTTGCCGCCCCCTACCAGCACCTACCCCTCGCACCCGGTGCCACGGTCACCATCACTGACCAGCAAGACATCTGGTCGCAGGTACGATGGGCAACCTTTTCCGGCTGGGTTCCCAATCATAGTCTGCGCCCCCTGACGCTGGACTGACCGTGTAACGGCCTGAATCCAACCCCGGGCTCCTGCCCGCGTCTTTGTTGCAAATCGGGGAGATCTTTGTAAATTGATTGTGGAGTAGTGGCCTCTACCGCGCCGGTTTGTGATGGATAGAGATTAACTATTATCCTGATCTTTTCGTAGATTTATTTCTGTATTGATTTGCTACCCGCGACACCTTTTTTCCTGGCAATGGCCCCGTAACAGGGAGCGCATTGCCCATCATTTTGCCAATCATCCTCTTACCGCGCCACCCACACTGGCCATCCATCTGAAAAAGCCCCAAACCTTATGTGGAAACGATTTATCCGAGCCATGCGGTCGCTCTTCGGAGGTCTCATCAGCAGCATTGAGGACCCCAAGCTCATTCTCGAACAGAATATCCGGGAACTGAACGATCAGATCCCCAAAATGAATGAGAACATTGCCACCGTTAAGGCTAGCGTCAACCTCTTGGAGAAGGAACTGGAAAAATACAAGCGGGAATACCGCGATCTGGTGTCCAAAATGAAGGCCGCTATTCAGCATGGCCGTGATGATATTGCTGAAAACTACGCCCTCCGGCTTGAGTCCATCAAGTCTCATATGCTTCAGACCAAGGAG
>RFHL01000618.1 GCA_003696875.1 Bacteroidota bacterium
GAAAGACCCAATCCAGCTGGGTAATCAGGGGCTGGAGGCTAAGGTCCCGGGCAACAGGCCGGACGAGCAGGGGGCGAAAGCATTGGGCACAACATACGAAGCCTGGCCAAAGAAAAATAGTCAAAAATCTGGCCAGGATTGCATGCGGTCAGGCGGGGGCGAGGATGTCGGCTACCGCTTCGAGCGCAAGATCCAGCTCAGCCAGGGTATTTTGCCAGCCAAACGAAAAGCGCACGGCCCGGGCCTGGGCGGCGTCGGGGACCCCGATGGCGCGCAGGACGTGCGAGCCCGTATTGGCGCCGGAATTGCAGGCCGAGCCGCCGGAGGCGGCAATGCCCCGCAAGTCCAGATGAAAGAGGAGCATGGGATCGTCTCCCTCCCCGGGGAAGCCCACATTGAGAACCGTGGGCAGCGACCGGGCCGGATCCCCATGGATCCGCAAGCCCGGAAAGCGGGCCTCCAGGCCCGCCCGGAAGTGCGCCTTCAGCTGTTCCAGATGGGCATTTTTGGCCTCCAGATCGCGGTAGCAGCGATCCAGGGCGTGGGCCATGCCCACGATGCCGGGGACATTTTCGGTGCCGGCGCGCAAGTTGCGCTCCTGCCCGCCGCCCGTGATCATGGGCGGCACCCGCGTCCCCTTGCGCAGGTAGAGAAAGCCGACGCCTTTGGGCCCATAGAATTTATGGGCCGAGGCGGTAGCCATGTGCACGGGCAGCGACTGGAAGTTCAGCTTGAGGTGGCCCATGGCCTGTACCGTATCGGAGTGCAGCAGGGCATCGTATCGGGTGCAGATCTCGCCGATCGCGGCAAGCTCGTGTAGGGTTCCGATCTCGTTGTTGCCGTACATGAGCGAAACCAGGCTGCGCGGCGCCCGCGCCAGCACGTCCTCTAATTCGCCCAGATCAATATGGCCATGGGGATCTACCTGCAGCCAATGTACCTGCACCATGCCAGCCTCGGCCAGTTCCTCAATGGGATGGGTGACGGCATGATGCTCGGTCGGAGCCGAGACGATGTGGGTCAGGCCATAGGCCGCCACCGCGCCCCTTATGGCGAGGTTATCCGCTTCGGTACCTCCGCTGGTGAAGTAAATCTCGCCCGGTTGGGCCCCGAGGTGCCCGGCGATGGTGCGGCGGCTCTCCTCGATGGCATTCCGCAGCTTACGGCCCCAGGCGTGGGTCGAGGAAGGGTTGCCGTAGTGGGCCTGCAACCAGGGGGCCATAGCTTCCCAGACTTCGGGAGCCATAGGCGTGGAGGCCGCATTGTCGAGGTAGATGAGTGTGCTCAAGACGGCAGGGGTTGAGAGCATGGGGCCAAAACAGCCTTAGCTGGGCAGGTGGGCTGCGAGCTCTTGTTGGACACGGGTTGCCAGGGTATCTGCTTCGGCCTGGCTTTTGGCTTCGGTGTAGATGCGTACGATGGGCTCGGTGTTGGACTTACGCAGATGCACCCAGCTGTCGGCAAAGTCGACCTTGACGCCGTCGCTGGTGTCGATTTTTTCGCCCTGGTACTGCGCCTGGAAGGCCTTGAGCAGGCTATCGGGATTCAGGCCACCGGTGATCTCCACCTTGCCCTTGGACATGTAGTAGTCGGGATAGGTAGCGCGCAGCGCCTGCGCACTCAGGCCACTTTTCACCAGATGAGAAAGGAAGAGGGCAATGCCTACCAGGGCATCCCGGCCATAATGCAGCTCGGGGTAGATGACCCCACCATTGCCTTCGCCCCCGATGAGGGCATCGGTACGCTTCATGATCTCCACCACATTGACCTCACCAACGGCCGAGGCATAGTAGCGGCAGCCGTGCTGACGGGCCACATCGGCCAGCGCCCGGCTGGAGGAGAGGTTGGACACCACGGCGCTCTTGGTGTGCTGCAACACATAGTCGGCGATGGCGACGATGGTATATTCTTCGCCAAACATCTGCCCTTCATTGTCGACAAACACCAGGCGGTCCACGTCAGGGTCTACGGCGATGCCGAGATCGGCCCCCAGCGTCTTGACGGCTTCACAAAGCTCCGTGAGATTCTTGGCCAGGGGTTCGGGATCGTGGGCAAACCAGCCGGAAGGCGTGCAGTTAACCTTGACGATATCCTGGACCCCCAGGGCCTCCAGGAGTTGGGGCACATAGATACCCCCGCTGCTGTTGACGCCGTCTACGACGATCTTGAGGTTGGCTTTTTCGATGGCGTAGCGATCAACAAGGGGCAGGCCCAGAATTTTCTGGATGTGCACCGCGCCGAAATCCTCTACTTCCTGAACCTCCCCGAGCTGTTCGACGGGACTAAAATCGAAGTACTTATTTTCCAGAATCTCCAGGATCTCCATCCCATCCTTGCGGGTGACAAATTCGCCCCGGGGATTGAGCAGCTTGAGCGCGTTCCAAGAGACCGGATTGTGCGAAGCGGTGAGAATGATGCCGCCAGCGGCCTCATATTCGGGCACGGCCATCTCCACGGTGGGCGTGGTAGAGAGCCCCAGGTCGATGACCTTGAAGCCCAGGCTCATCAGGGTGGCACATACCAACTGGTGAACGATGGGGCCCGAGGGGCGGGCATCGCGCCCGACGATCACCACCCGGTTGCGGGATTTCAGGCTGAGCCAGGTCCCGAACGCGGCAGTAAACTGGACGGTATCGATCGGCGTGAGGTTGTCACCGGGCTTGCCCCCGATGGTTCCCCGGGTACCTGAGATGGACGAGATTAACGGCATGCGAAGTAGAGATTTGCAGGGTAAAGATAGAGAAAAATGGATACAGATGGGTCAGGTTGCGGGGAAATCCCTAATTTCCTTGACTCAGCAACCCATTGGTCCGCAACCTGCTGCCCCATGCCCGCCTTCTCCTGGTCCTCCCTGACCTCGCTGCTCCACTCAGCCTGCGATCCCGACCTCCTGGCCAACACCCGGGCGCATCGGCTGCCTAGCTTTGACACAGCGCAGGCTGAGGTGTGGGTCAAGCGGGAAGACGAATCGGGCTTTGGGGTGTCGGGCACCAAGCGGCGCAAATACGCGAGTCTGCTGCCCGCCCTACAGGCAGCGGGGGTTGAGGCAGTCGCCCTCATCGGCGGGCCCCGCTCCAACCATGTGGTGAGCCTGGTGCAACTGCTGCGGGAGCGCGGCCTGCAGCCGTACCTCTTCCTCAAGGAGGACCACGCCCCCGCCCGGGGCGGCAACCGTTTTCTGATTGACCTCCTGACCGGGCCCGAGGAGATCCAGTGGGTGCCGTCAGCCGACTGGTCGCAGGTTGTGGCGCGCGCCGAAGCGTTTATGGCCGGCCTGGACCGGCCGGGGGCGGTCATTCCCGAAGGGGGGCACCATCCCGGCTCCGTCGCCGGAGCGGCGACCCTGGCGGTGGACCTGCATCGGCATGAAGCCGATGCGCCCCCCTTTGACCATATTTTTATCGACGCGGGAACCGGCCTCAGTGCGAGTGGCCTGCGCGGCGGCCTGCGCCTCGCAGGCCATGCTGCCCAGCTCCATGTGGTCCTCATGGCGGGAGATGCGGCCTCCTTTTGGGCGCAGGACGAGCAGGTTCGGACCTGGTCCGGACAGGTCCTTCCCCAGCCTTTTCCGCCCCCTGCACGCCTCCACCTCCACCACCCCCCCACCGCCCGGGCCTTTGGCAGTGTCAATGCCACGGTCCTGGCCGAAACCCGCCGGCTGGCCCGGGAATCGGGCCTCCTCACCGATCCGGTCTACACCACCAAACTCTTCCTGGCGGCCCGTCGCCTCATCGTGGAGCAGGCTTTGTCCGGCCGCATCCTCCTCATCCACAGCGGGGGCGGCACCGGCCTGATGGGCTTCGCTTCACGCCTCTCCGGCTCGCTTTCTCCGTGAATTTCAGGCAGAAAGACTTTTGTCATTGGAAGGACGCTCTCTTTTTCCGAATTTAAGGTGTTTCCTATTCTCTGAGCAAGATAAGCAGGTAAGCGGTTATGACGTCTTCCGGGCTTTGCCCGGTCGGCTTCGCGTTGACAGCCCACTTGTACCAAACCGCTACCCCATGCTCCCCAGAAATCCCCACATCAAGATCCCGTAGTCCGGGCAGGTCGCTTTCCGATCTGCCCTGAAGCCATCTTCCGGTCGGCGTTCCGCCAGCCGGCTGCTTCCGCTTTACCCTGCTTTACCCATCATCTGCTTCACCGCTATTTCTTATGGCTTCACGTTTACAATCGATCTTTGCCCCGCAAGCCGTGGCGATTTTCGGGATCAGCAACACGCCCCAGTCCGTAGGCTACCGTCTGATGCACCATCTGGCCAATTCCTCTTTTGATGGCATCTTTTATCCTGTCAGTCGCACCATCAAAAGCGTGATGGGCATCCGCTGCTACGCATCCTTGCAGGATATCCCTGACCCGGTAGACCTGGCCCTGGTGGCCAGCCCCCTCGACGAAGTCCCTGATCTGGTCACTATCTGTGCCAAGGCTGGCGTCGGAGGCATGGTGGTTATGTCCAAGGGTTTTGAGAAAGCCGATGATCCTGCGGCCGCCCGGCAGGCCCAGCAAGTGCGCCAGCTGGCCCGGGTGCACCGCATCCGCATCATCGGTCCCGGCAGCCTGGGTGTTATGATTCCCCGCCTGGGGTTAAATGCCAGTTTGCTCCCCCAGATGCCGGAAAAAGGACGGGTTGCCTTCATTTCGCAATCCCGATCCCTGTGTACGACTACTCTGGACTGGGCACGGCGACAGCGGGTGGGGATCAGCCATTTCATCTCTACCGGCAGCATGGCCGATGTAGGCTTTCATGACCTGATCGATTACCTGGGATCGGATCCGCACACCTCTTGTATCCTAATCTATATGCAATCCCTGGCCGAGGCCAGGCCCTTCATGAGTGCTGCGCGGGCCTTTGCCCGCAACAAGCCCATCATCGTCCTGAAGGCGGGCAAAAGCGAAGCGGGCTCGCAGCTGACCCTGTCCCATACGGGCGTTCTGGCCGGCAATGATGCCGCCTTTGACGCTGCCTTTCGCCGGGCAGGCATCCTGCGAGTGGATACCATCCAGCAGATGTTTAATCTTGCCCAGGCTCTGGCCATGCAGAAGCGCCCGCAAAACAAGCGCCTTGCTATCGTGACCAATGCTGGCGGGCCCGGGGTACTGGCTACCGATCACCTGGTGCGGCAAGGGGGCAAACTGGCCAATTTTAGTCAGGAAACCTGCGCCAAGCTGACGACCCTGCTCCCGGCGGGCTATCCGACTGAAGATCCGCTGGACCTGCATGGCGATGCTACGCCCGAACGCTACCGGGAAGCCATCGCCACTTGCCTGCGCTGCCCCGACGCCGATGGCGTGCTGGTGATCTATGCCCCGCAAGCCAACAATCACAGCGAGGCCATCGCACAGGACCTGGTCCAACTGGCCCGAAAAAGCAAAAAAACCGTCCTGGCCGCCTGGCTGGGCGAAAGCGAAGTGGCCCCGGCCCGGGACCTCCTTTTTCAGGGTCACATCCCCAACTATCGCTATCCCGAGGCGGCGGTAGATGTGTTTCTCAAAATGTATGAATCCTACGAAAACATCCAGCTGCTCTATGAGCTGCCGGATGCCATTCCGGAGGATTTTTCGCCAGATACGGAGCTGGCCCGCAGCATCATAGAGGCCGTGCGCAGCGACGGCCGGCAGCGCCTCACGGCCCAGGAGGCCCGCCACCTGCTGGGGGCCTATCAGATCCCGGTGCAGCCCACCCTGCGGGCGACCTCGCCCGAGGAGGCGGCGGGTCTGGCCCGGGATATTGGCTTCCCGGTGGCGATGAAGGTGGCCTCGCAGGACATCCCCCACCGTACCGAAGCAGGCGGGGTGCGCCTGCACATCACCGATGAGGCTGCCGCCCGGCAGGCGTACACCGATATCCTGGAAACCGTAAGTCTCACCAGGCCCGAGGCCGAAATCCGGGGTGTACTGGTTGAGCCGATGGCGGTCTCGCCATACGAGCTCTTTATTGGCAGCAAAAAGGACGAGACCTTTGGGCCGGTGGTCGTCTTTGGGATGGGCGGAGTCGCGGTGGAAATCTTTCGCGACAAGGCCCTGGGCCTCCCTCCCCTCAACATGGCCCTGGCGCATCGGCTGATGCGAGAGACGACCATTTACCAATTGCTAAAGGGCTACCGCGGGATGCCGGAGGTAGACCTCACCGAGGTGCAGTATCTGCTCTACAAATTTGCCTATCTGGTGATGGACTTTCCCGATATCAAGGAAGTCGACATCAATCCCCTTATGGTCGGCGAGCAGGGCAGCGTGGTCTTGGACGCCAAGGTCCGGCTGGATGTGCCTCAGCCCCAGCCGCCGGGGCAACCCTATCACCATCTCGTCATCTCGCCCTACCCCCGGCAGTATGCCCGCTCCGTCACGCTGTCCGACAGGCAGGTGGCGACGC
>RFHL01000619.1 GCA_003696875.1 Bacteroidota bacterium
ACGAGGTGGAACTGATCGGACAGGACATCCGCTTTATCCATCCCGAAGACACCACCCTTACGCGGCGAGGCCGCAGTTTTGGAGGCTCGCTGGGCTTTTGGGGCCTGATGCTGCTGCCCTTCCTGGTCTTTGCCGGGCTGTGGGTGATCCGGCAGCGGCAACTAGCGGCCGCCGCCGACGTCGCCGGCACCCGTAGCCGCAAGGCCACGGCCCTGGCCCGCAAGCGCCTCACGCAGGCCCGCACCTACGCCGATGAAGGCGCCGACGGGCCCTTTTTCCGCGAAATCTCCCAGGCCGTCTGGAATTACCTCGGCGACAAGTTCAATGTCGGCCAGGCCGGCTATCAGCGCGAGGCCATGAATGCCCGCCTCGCCGAGCTCTCCGTCGAGCCCGGCCTCATTGAGCGGCTCAATGCCCTGCTCGACACCTGTGAGATGGCCCTCTATGCCCCCTCCGCCGCCCCCGGCGGCCGGGAAGGCACCTACGAGGAAGCCCTCAGCCTGATCACCGATCTGGAAAAAGGGCTTACCCCTCACGCCTAACGCTTCACGCTCAACGAAAAATCCGCACCATGCGCGCCATTCGCTCCACATACATCCAGATTTCCCTCCTTGCGCTCTGGGGACTGCTGTTCCTGCCCCAGCTGGCTCAGGCAGCAGAGCCGGAGGCCCTCTTCGAAGCGGCCAATGAGGCTTACATCGCCGGCGACTATCCGCAGGCAGTGGCCTTGTACGATTCGGTACAGGCGCTGGGCTACCATTCCGCCCATCTCTATTTCAACCTCGGCAACGCCCACTACAAGCTCAGCCATCTGGCGCCGGCCCTGCTCAACTATGAGCGCTGCCTACAGCTGGATCCTACCCATGAAGATGCGGCCTATAACCTGCGCCTCGCCCGCCTGCGGGTGGTGGACAAGTTGGAGCCGGTCCCGGATTTCTTCCTGACCCAGTGGATTCGCGACTTTGTCAATGGGCAAAGCAGCGCCACCTGGGGCTGGATCGCCATTGGGCTACTGTGGCTGGCCCTCGGTGCGGGGGCGCTGTTGCTTTGGGCCGGGGCGCCGCAGTTGCGGCGCGTAGGCTTCTTTGGCGGCATCGCCCTGGTCTTGCTGGCTTTTGTGGCCACCGGGCTCAGCCTGCATCGGCGCAGCCTGGAACAAGACAGCGGCTGGGGTATCATCTTTTCGTCCAATGCCTACGTCAAGGAGGCACCCGCCGGCCAGACCGACCTGACCATCCTCCACGAAGGGGCCAAGGTACGCTATCTGGATCAGCAGGGAGATTGGGTCAAAATCAGCCTCAAGGTACAGGACAATCAGCTGGGCGAGGTCGTAGACCTCGTGGGCTTTGTGCCGACTACGGCGATTCGCAAAATCTAGTGCTCTGTCAAATTCCCAATGATGGGTGATCGCTGCA
>RFHL01000620.1 GCA_003696875.1 Bacteroidota bacterium
CTGCACGACGGTCTGAGTAGCCTGCTGGCGGCCATCAAGATTCAGTTTAACAGCATTCAGGCGACGGTACCCGATTTACACACCCACAGCAAATATGCCGAAGCCCTCTCTGCGCTGGACGAAGCCAGCCGGGAGGTGCGCCGGATCGCTCACAACATGATGCCCGAGATGCTGGCCAAATATGGTCTGATCGAAGCCCTGGATGAATTGATCCACCACCTTCAGGATCGGATCGACATCAGCTTCTCGCACTTCGGCATGGACCAGCCACTCGACCCGCAGGTCGAGCTGGCGCTGTATCGCATGATCCAGGAGTTGCTCAACAACATCCTCAAGCACAGCCAGGCCACGGAAGCCTTGCTACAGCTCAACAGACATGCCGACCACCTGTCGCTCACGGTGGAGGATAATGGCCAAGGCTTTGACCCCGATCGGTTGCATGGCCAATCCGGCCTCGGTCTGGCCAATCTGCAATCGCGGGTGCAGTTGCTGCAAGGCAACCTGAACCTGGAGTCCCGGCCTGGCCGGGGCACTTCGGTATTTATTGACATTCCCCTTTCGCCCACTAGCCTGCTGGTATGATCCGCGTCGCTATCACCGATGACCACCTTCTTATTATCAATGGCATCCAGGAGCTACTGGCTCCGCTGGCCCACATCCAGATCACCGATGCTTATATGAATGCGGCTGAAACCCGGGCTGGCCTGGCCCGGGCGGTGCCAGATGTCCTCCTGCTGGACATCAATCTGCCCGATGGTGACGGAATCCAGCTCTGCCGGGAGCTGACCAAGGCCTACCCTGACCTGAAGGTGCTGGCTTTGACCACCTATAACCAAACCGCCTTGGTCAAAAACTTCATGCGGCAGGGGGCCAGCGGCTTTCTCCTCAAAAACACCTCCCTCGCCGAGCTGCAGGAAGCTATTGAAACCGTGTACGGGGGCGAGCAGTACCTGCAAGGTGAAATCCGCGAGGCCCTGTTGCGCAGTTCCCTGGGGGCGCCAGCGCCCCATGTACATTTTCGGCCCAAGCTTACCCGCCGGGAAAAGGAGGTCCTCCAGCTCATCGTCGATGAGCTGACCACCCAGGAGATCGCCGACAAGCTGTTTCTCTCTCCCAAAACCATCGAGACCCACCGGCTAAACCTCCTCCAAAAGCTGGGCGTACGCAACACCGCCGGGCTGGTCAAGACCGCCCTGCACCATGGGTTACTAGAGGATTAAGTTCGGAGTCCCTGGTTCGAGGTTCCTGGTTCTGGGGTGAACGTTCCTTATTCAGGTTAAAAAATCTGGGGGGCCTTCGGTATGCCGGAGGCCCAATGCAGGCATGTATCCAGGATACATCAGGAAAACCGCATGACCTAAGGGAATTCCCCGAATCGGGGAATGGGATGCTTACCCTGAAGAAAAGGGGGCGAAAAGCACCGACCTTGCTCCTACCCGCCAAAGGCTTCCCCGGGTGGCATATGCGGGGCAGCCGCCACCATTTTTCTCATATCTCTTTACCTCATTTCCCATGAAAAGCCTCTTCATCGGGCTGGGCTGCCTCATGCTGGCAGGAAGCCTGCACGCCCAGCAATTGGTCGGCAGTGCCGGCCAGTCAGCCACCAGTCCCCAGGTTCAGCTCTCTTATAGCTTGGGGGAGCCGGTCATTGCCACTCTGGGTGGCAATGTGATCCTGACCCAAGGTTTCCAACAGGTCGAGGGTTCGGCAACATCCGTTCGCCCGCCGGCCCTTAAGGGCCTGGGCCTCTACCCCAATCCCGTTACGGACTGGCTCACCCTGGAGCTCCCGGATCCCGGTTTTTACCGGCTGCGCCTCTTTGCCCTCACCGGGCAGGCCCTGATAGATCAGCCGATCCAGAGCCTGACGCCTTACCGTCTCTCCCTGGCACAATTGCCTGCCGGGGTCTACACCCTGATGCTCGACCAGCGCGCCACCGGCGCGCGCGCAAGTGTACCTGTTCTCCGACAATAAGCATCTCTTTTCCCTTCCTACCTCTTGCCTTTACCCATACGCTTTCTCAATCTGATCCACACATGAAAAAGATTCTGTTTTGGCTCCCCTTTCTCCTCGGCCTGAGCCTTCAGGCGCAGCCTGACCTGATGAATTACCAAACCGTGGTCCGTTCTCCGCAAGGTCAGCCTCTGGCCAATCAGGCGGTAGGGTTTCGCTTTTCAATCCGGCAGGGTAGCGGTTCCGGGACCATTGTCTACCAGGAAACCCATGCGACCCAGACCAATGACTATGGGTTGGTAAGTCTAAAAATAGGCGATGGCAGCAGTGGCAGCAGCCTGGGACAGGTCGACTGGGCGGGCGGACCCTATTTCCTGCAGGTGGAAGTGGACCCGGCCGGTGGCAGCGCCTATGAAGACCTCGGCAGCACCCAGCTGCTGAGTGTACCCTACGCCCTACACGCTCAGACCGCGGCAGAGGTCGACGATGCCGATGCCGACCCCAGCAACGAGCTGCAAAGCCTGAGCTTGCAGGATAATGTACTGATTCTGAGCCAGGGAAACTCCGTCACCCTCCCGGGCGCCAGCCCGGAAGCCACCGCCAAGGCCTGGGTCAACTTCCCCATCGTGGGGACGCCCAACCTGAGCTTTGATGCCTACAATGTGACCAATACCAGTGTGACCGCCACCGGGGTGCGGGTGGTGAGTTTTCCGCCCGGGCTCTTCTCCCCCGCGACCAATCCGGCCATGGTCTGCCAAATCCGAAACGACCTCGCACCGGGCTTTTGTGTGGTCACGTCCGGGGCCAGCCCCAGCCAGGTGACAGTCCGCACCTATGACGCCAGCGGCAACTTAGCCAACAAGGAATTCAGCCTGGTGGTCTTTGGTCGATAGATAAAATCGGGAACTCCCTATGGTTGCCCCGCCTATCCAGTTGGATGGGCGGGGTTTGGTTTGAAAAGGTCAAGCCTGCATGATTTTGGGCATACGTTCTCGCCCAAGGCGCGAAAACTTTTTTTGCTATTTTCCGCTACTTCTCTTCCCTTGTTCCGTCCAAAGATTCCCTTTCCCACCATTTATCTTATCCCTTTTTCTCCGAACCTCTTCTATATGAAACCAACCCTAACCTACCTACTCCTGCTCGGCCTGGCGCTGATCAGCCTCAACGCCTGTGTCTCCACCAAAAAATACAACCTTGCCCTGAGCGAGACGGCCGTGCAGGACTCGTTGCGGCAAGCCCGGGAGGGTGATATCGCTCAACTCCAGGGGCAAATCCGACAACTGGAAGCCGATACCACCGCCCTGGGGGCGAGCATTCGCGAATGGAAAGACCGGTACGCCAGCCTGATGGACAGCAGCCTGTCGCGCAATGAGTTGCTGAGCCAGGAGCTGGCCGCCAAGAATCAGGAGATCCGGAACAAAGAGGCCGCCATGCAGGCCTTTGCCCTGGAACTCGAAGCCCGCGAGGCCAAGGTACGCGAGCTCAATGGCATCATTCAGCGCAAAGACTCCATCACCCAGGCTCTGCTGGACAAGGTGAAAAACGCCCTTGTCAATTTTGGCGAGGATGAGCTCTCGGTCCGGATGCAGGACGGAAATGTGTATGTGTCGCTGTCGGATCAGCTCCTCTTCCAATCCGGCAGTGCCAATGTCAACCAAAAGGGCCGGGAGGCCCTGCTGAAGGTCGCCGACGTCTTGAAAAAGAACCCGGACATCCAGGTGCGCATCGAAGGGCATACCGACAATGTGCCCATTCAGACCAGCCGTTTTCAGGACAACTGGGACCTGAGCGTCATCCGCGCCACTTCGGTGGTGCGGATCCTGGTGTGGAGCGGCGGGGTCGCCCCCGAGCGCCTCATTCCCTCTGGCCGCAGCCAGTATTTCCCGGTGGCCGACAACGGCACCAAAGACGGAAAGGCGCAAAACCGCCGTACGGAAATCATCCTTACGCCCGACCTGGGCGAGCTCTTTGAGCTGCTGAATCAGAATTAATCCGGCCCTGGCCCGGCACGAAACGGAGATCGCCTGCGGCACGTTAGCTGCCGCAGGCGATTTGTGTCTACGAAGGAGGTACGCTTTGAGCTAAGTAACGCTCAACAAATAAAGTCCGCTTTTGGCTTGATCCCTTGCCCGCATACGGCGTCAGAAAAAGCCTCACTTGGCCCGCCAAGCTCGGTTTTTCTTCCTTGTCTGCCCACAAGGTCTCGGCGCAAAATCGGGAAGTTATTTTTCTCGCGTTACCAAGAAGCTGTTTTAAAATCTACGAATGATAATTCTTATCATGGCGATTTTGGCCATAGTTTCATGTGTGGAAGCGATTCTCTCGTAATTTTTGTCCAGTCTTCGGCTGTACTCCAGCCAGGCAAAGGTTCTTTCGACGATCCATCTCTTCGGTAGCAATACGAAGCCCTTGGTTCCTTTTGGGCGCTTGATGATCTCCGTTTTCCACCTTGGATTGATCTTTCTGATCGTTTTCTCCAGGCTCTTGTAAGCCTGATCGGCGTAGAATTTGACCAGGCGTGGAAAGCACAAAGCATTTTTAGCCAGCCTTCTAAGCACAAACTCACCGCCCTGCTTATCAGATAGGTCGGCTCGATGGACCACGATAGCCAAGAGCAATCCCAGCGTGTCTACCACAATCTGGCGCTTAATGCCCTTGACCTTTTTGCCCGCATCAAATCCACGCTCTCCTCCCAGAAAAGAACTCTTAACTGACTGGCTATCAATTAAGCCTATGCTCGGGCTCGGCGCTCTACCTGCCTGTTTGCGCCCCAGAAGACGTAACTCTTCCAGGATTAGGTCCCAGGTCCCATCCTGTTTCCACTTGCGGAAATAGTAGTACACAGTCTGCCACGGAGGCATGTCTTTGGGCAGCATGCGCCACTGGATGCCGCCTTTCACCAGATAGAAGATGGCGTTCAGAATCTGGGAAAATTCCCACTTCCGCTTGCGGGTATCCTGAAGAATTTCTTGTAGCTTCGACCATTGAGAGTCAGTCAAATCGCTGGGGTAAGAAGTCGTGTTCATACTCAC
>RFHL01000621.1 GCA_003696875.1 Bacteroidota bacterium
AAAGACCACCAACCTCGGGCTTTTCGAAAATGGGAACCCCCCCCCCCCCCCGAAAAGCAAACAGCCTCGCAGCATCACCGGCTGCGAGGCTGTTGTCCAAATGGGTCCCCCCTTACTCGCGCGGCTTCACGACAAAGTCTCCCTGCATCATGACATAATGCCCGGGAAAGGTACACAGGTACTTATAGGTCCCGGCCGCCGGAGCAGGAAACTCAATGCTGGTGGACTCGCCGCCACCGAGCATGTCGGTGTGCACAATGATCTGGGCATCACTATCGGCCGGGATATAATCGGAGTCCTTGGCGCCCATAGCCGAGGTAGCAAAGGCGGCCAAATCGGTGCCCTGAGCCAGCAGCACCCAGTTGTGGCCCATGGCTTCCTTGGCCAGGGTCCCACTGTGGGTAAGGGTCAGCTTCACAGTCTGACCCTCGTAGACTTCGAGCTTCTTTTTGTCGTACTGCATCTGGTCATTGCCAGCTATAGCAAGCTCCGCTACGGCGGGAATTTCGGGCTTGGCCGGAGCGGGTGCGGCCGTCTGGGATTGTTGTTCCTGCGAACCGCCGCCGCAGGCGGCTAAGACCAGCCACAAGCCAGCCATGAGGCTCATCAAAAGGGATTTTTGCATTCGATCAATGATTAGTGAATGTTTCGGATACAATGTTACCGATTCCCTTGCTTTTGCCCAAAAGCCGATTCCAACTATGGCGACACAAGGGAAATCTTTGTAGGGGCAACGGCTCAGCCTAAGCTATGTTCCACTCAACCATTTCAAACCATGCGCTTCCCCATTTTCTGTCTTGCGGTCTTTGGCTTCTTCTTGGCCTGTACCTCTCCCAAAGAAGCCCTTATGAACGATGTAGACCAGTTGGTCACAGAAGCCCAGGCCGGGCAAAACACCTACGATGAAAAGGAATGGGCTGACAAAAACGATCAGCTCCAGACCATTCTGAAAGAAGATTATCCCCGCTGCAAGGACGACATGAGTCCTGAGGAAAAAGCCCATCTCTGGAGCCAAGTCGTCTCCTTCCATGTGATCCAGTATCAGGAGCGCGCCTTCCAGGCGCTGGAAGAGAATCAGGATGTATACGAGCAGATGCTGGCAGAAAACGAGGAATTCATCACCCGGCTGAGCGAGGAATTTACCCAGAACATCCTGCCCGAACTGGAGCGCAGCCTGCCGGAATTTGAGCGGCTGAGCCAGGATCTCATCCAAAGGCTGGAAGACAGTGGCAGCCTGGACCGGATCAAGGAAGCCGCGGAGGAACTGACCCGGGATATGGAGCGGATTCAGCAGGAAGGGCATTAGGCCGGCGAAGCCTCCAGTTGGTTGGCGTGGACCGAGGGGGCATGGGCCCGCCGAATGACTTCATACCCGATCAAGATCAGGATGAGGCCAAGCAATTCCGTGATATACAGCACCTCCACATGGCCAAACTTGGTAAATGAGCCACCGATCCCCGGCAATAAGCCCCCCAGGGCGATCAGAATGTTGCCATTCATGCGGGCCCGGTGGGTGCCCTTCCGGGCATACTGCCAGGCAGACCAGGCGGCGCCGCCGACCAAAAAGATGAAGGCGTAGATGTTGATGAAGGGGGTAATGAGACGAATCCCTTGCCATTCGAGTACGGCACCGGAGAGCTTGGCCTCCGGACCGGGCGTGGCCAGGGGAGACAGGAGCACCAACACGCTGCTAAAGACAATCGCCACGATCAGCGCGATAGACAAGGCCCAGGCCTTGCGGGCCGGCATGAGCAAATGCACCGTGCCCTGTGCCAGCGGAGCCCCGCCGAGCAATGCCCCGAAAATGTACCAGGCCCGGAACAGGCCCGGCGACCAGCCCTGCAAGGTATGCAGGCTTTCCACCAGGGTACCCAGTCCGTAAAACAGGACCCCCACTGCCCACCAGAGTAGGTAGGCACGCGGCTTGCGCAGGGCATGCGGCACGATGAGGAGGAGAAAAACCACCGATAACGTCGTGGTCAGTATAGGAATATAGCCAATCATAAGGCAGGTCATTTAGGGTTCATCAAGGTAAAACCGGGGCGTATTCCATCAGAGGAAAGCCCCGTTCCCCATCCGCATTGTAAAAATCCAGGAAGCGCAGGCGGTAAACCAGCCCCTCTGCGTCCCGCAGCAAATAATGCCGATTGGTATCGGTCTCATATCGGGCCGGTGGCCCGAAGAGGTATTCCTTCCAGTCAAAGCCAATCTCATCCCGTCCTTCGGCCCAGCCCCAGATGGCGGTATCGGCGAGCGCGAGGTCTTCAACGGCCTCCCGTGGAATTTCCCGAGCCTTCACCCGATAGGGATTGGTAAGCGCCCCCGTCAGCCAATAGGGAATGCCATCGGGATAGCGGTAGGCGTAGTACGTGAACACCAGATCCCAGGCTTCGTCCGGGGGGGCGACCGCCACCGCTTCACCCCGCTCCAGCGAGAAATAGGTCAGGCTGGTTTCCGGGTTCTTTGGCAATACAACTGACTGAATCGCTCCTCCATCCGCCAGCGCATAGCGAAAATAGTACCGCTCCCCGACCAGACTGTCTATCACAAGTTGCCGGAAGCCCCGGGGCATCAGCAGGGTATCAAAGCCCAGGTCAACCAACCAAAGTTGCTGCCGGCTATCGCCCGTCAGGGGGTCTTGCCAGCCTGCAAGGACCGTTTCATCCCAGCCCCCACTTGCCGAATCAAAGCGAAAGGCATAGTCGGTGGGGCGAACCGGACTGAGATCTGCCCCAAGGGAGGCGCCTGTCACCAGTGCCGCCTGGGCATAGTTGGCAGTATTCAGGAAAATAGCCGGGGCTTTTTCTCCGAAGGCAAAGGCCAGGTCCCAGGCCTGCCGGGAGCGAATGGTTTGCTGCCCGGTTCCCAGGTCCACATACACTTGGTTGCCGAAGGTAACGGTCCCCAGGCTTTCGATCCAGGTACCCAATGGCACCGATAGCTGGTTGAGATCTGGTGCGGGGCTACGCAATGGCAGCGGGCTTTCCGGTCGGAAGCAGCCACTAGCCAGCCCGATCAGTAAAAGCGGTAGCCCCCAGCGAAAATCATGGATTCCAAAGCGGATCATTGAGGATTTTGTTGCAAAAATTGCCAATTGATGCGCAGGAAAAAGCTGCGTCCCAGGCCCACCTGGGCCTGGCCGCTGCCGGCCTGGTGCACCCCGCCCTGCTGCAGGGCATTGACGGCCGTCACATGAAAGAGGTTTTGCACTCCGAGCGAGAAGTCCAGCCCACCCCAGCGGCGCGAGAGGGTCACATCAGCCAGGTGATAGGGGGCCATACGCACCGCCACCAGCTCAGGGAGCTCTGTTTCAGATTGGGCCTGAAAGCCGGTAACGGCTCCGTGGTACTTGTAGAATAGAGCTGCCCGCAAGCCGGTGGCTTGCCAGTGCCAGCTCCCTTGTACCGTCACGGAGCCGGTGATATCTCGCAGGGGCGATTCCTCGCCCCCCGGATGCTGGGCCCGCCCCTGCAGAATCCCGCCCACCTGCCACTTCCAGCCTCCCCACTGCCAGGAGGCTTGGGCGTCCAGGCCAGCCGCCTGCAGGCGGGCTACGTTGAAGTAGGATGCCGCTGCCGCAGAGGTTCCAGTCAGCAAGAGTTCGATTTTTTCCTGAATGTCGTTGTAGAAAGCCCCCCCCTCTACCTTCCAGAGGTGGAGCCCTTTGAGGGCCTGCCATTGCCCCGAAAGCTGCAGGTAGTGACCCCGCTCGGCGCGGAGGTCGGCATTGCCGCGAATTTCGTGGTTGACGTCTACAAAGTCCAGAAATAGCTCCTTGAGTGAGGGGGCCCGGAAACCACGGGCATAAGACAGCCTGATAGTGGTCGAAGGCCTGAGTTGCCAGCGCAACAGCATGGCCGGACTCAAGGGTGCCCGGTATCGGGTATTGTAGGCGGCTCGAAGGCCAGGTCGCAGCATTAGTCGGGGGTGTGGCCGGTACTCCAGGCTGGTAAAGAGGGCATAGTCCCCCAGCTGTTGTTGCTGGTTCAGGATTTTATCTCCCTGCATCTCTTCGTGCTGGGCATCCAGGCCCGCCTGCCAGCTCAGGCGCTCCGGCAAGAGTGCCCAATCCCAGGTGGCCCGGCTGTTGAGGGTCCAGAGGGATTCGCGGCGGCCTTCGGCCGGCAAAAGACTCTGTTCCAAGCTGTTCAGGTTGTGATTAAACACCTCCAGATTTCGGTCAAAACCTGCCCAGGCGATCTGCCAATTAAAAGCGTGGGCCTCGGCAGGCCGCCAGGCCAGGGTGAGTTGCTGCTGATGGCGGCGGGTGTGGTAGACCTCGTCCCGCGCCCGCGGGACATAGACACCCGTCACGCCGCCCCGGCGGCGGAGTTCTTCCTCGAACCAAAGGCTCTGAACCGCAAGCGAGGCCTTTTCCCCTTGGATACGATAGGCAGCCCGGCCCTGCCATTGCAGCTTGGGAGCCAGGCTCTGAGGCCGAAGACCAGCTTCAGCCCGGCTACCGCCGAAGTAATTTCGCGTACCGGAGAGCGACAGTTGCTGCTTTTCACCCCGCCAATCCAGGCCCAGGTCCTGAGTATGGAACCCTTCGTAGAGGCTGGGGCCACCACCGAGGGTGCCCTCGCGCAAGCCTGCGTGTACGCTCAGGCCGAGGGAAGCACGCTGCCGGGTGATCAGATTGATGACGCCGGCGAGGGCATTGGTGCCATATTCCACTGACA
>RFHL01000055.1 GCA_003696875.1 Bacteroidota bacterium
CTGCGCCGTCCGGGTCCGTGTGATCTCCGGGCTTCTGGCCTTCTGGCTCCTTCGCCCACCTCGGCGACGCCCCCCATGCGCTTCGCGTTCCTCGGGCCAGGGCTTTGCTTACAGCTTCCTTCAGATCCCGCCTCGCGGCGAGCACCCTTGCTGTTCGGCTGTGCGGGGGCGACCGTCGCTTCCCGATCACCTGGGCCCACACGGGGACTTTCACCCCGCTAGCCACTTCCTGCTTCGGTTTCCCTCCGTAGTTGCAAATGCCCCAGCTGACTTGCGCCAGCCAAGGCGCTTCGCGCCATGCCTGGCGCACAAAGAAGAAACGCCAGGCCGCTGAGCTGAACTCTGGCGGCCTGGCGTCGGGTGGGGTTGAATCTGGAAAGCAAGACCTGGGAGGCGTTGGGCGCTCCCGGAAACCCAGGCCTCAAGAGCTGCGGCATTGGGCCGTGGCCCCTGGGACGCTTCAACTCACCTGTGACAGAGTACCATATGGAAACATCCAAGCGTATGACCCGACGTCTGGTCGGGGTGCTTCGGGCCCGGCTGCCAGAGCTGGGCCTGGAGCAGGTCAAGGATCCACGAAGAAAACATGGAAGACGCTGGTCGCTGCCGAGCCTTCTGACGAGCGTACTTGTGGGAGTGGTATGCGGTCGGAAGTCACTGGCCGAGACCGAGAGCCTGACAGGCTCGCTGACCAGGGCCATGCGGCGCTTGCTGAAGGTGCCGCGTCGAGTGCCGGACACGACGGCCCGTGATGCGTTGGTGCAGGTCGAGCCCGATGAGCTACGCGAGGTTGTGCGTCGGCAGTGTCGAGCCGCCTGGCGTCGAAAGGCCCTCAAGCCGCAGGGTCTACCCTGTGGAGTGGTATCCATCGACGGAAAGGGGACGGCGACACCGTTCACCGAGGGTCGGTTTGTTCAGAAGCAGGGCGAGAGCTATGGGGTGGTCCGGACGCTGGGGTCGGCTTTGATTTCATCTGAGGCGACGGTGTGCCTGGACGCCGAGCCCATCCCCC
>RFHL01000622.1 GCA_003696875.1 Bacteroidota bacterium
CATGAACCACCATGCACGCCATGTGCAGACCTACCGGGACCAGCATCGGGGCCAATGGGATGACAGCGCCGCCCATGAACTCAATAGCCGCTACCTGGAACCCCATCAGGAAGACGACGCCCGCATGCGGGCCCAACTCGATGAGCAGCTTGCGGCCCTCAAATCCCTGGATGCCGAGATAGACCAGGTCAATCGCCTGGGCGAGCGCATCCGGCAACTGGCCGCCGCGATCATGGCCGAGCTGGATCACAGCCGGGCCGACCTCGACCAAGCGTCTCAGACCTTGGATTATTTTCACTGGCAGACCGGCGACATGAAGCGCCTCATGGACCAGGCCCGCGCCGAAATCACCCAGGCCAACGCCCACTGAACGGGGAGCGGATACATGTGTAGCGGGGCTTGGCAGGAATAAGCGCCTGCTGAGCCCCGCAGTCGACTTATTTGGCACTACCCACGCCACCATATCCATCCGGAGGTCAGACCCCCAATTGGGACAACCGATGGTTTATCCTGACAAATTTGGCCCAGATAGGCAGATTTTGACCTAAAGGCATGGGACAAATCCCCCAGTATTTGCCTTGCTAGCCTTACACGTTTTGGGCCACCTTTGACCAGGCCATGTGCGACCGGCTACCCGGCAGAGGCGCGCCTTTGCCCCAGGCAGATACGCCCTTCCCCAAGCGGGGGGCCCCCTTGCCCAAGCCGGGCGCAGACCTCGCCCGGGCGAGGTGCAACTTGGCGATGTATGAAGATGAATTCATTCACTCACCACAAACAATATGCAACTCATCCCCAAAATCCTCCTGCTCGGCCTGCTGTGCACAGGCTTCTCCGCCCAACTCCAGGCCACCATCTTCCGGATCAACAACCAAACCGGCACCCCCGATGGCTCTAACGGCATCTATGAGCAACCTCTGGCTGCCCACAATGATGCCTTTACCGGCGACACCCTACTCTTCGACGGTAGCCCTGATGCGTACAACAGCTTTATGGTGACCAAGCGCCTGGTGATCATGGGGCCAGGCTATTTTCAGGATGAAAATCCCAATACCAACATTTTTTCGGCCCAAATCGGCCGTATCACATTAAGTCCAGATGGCAGCACTTCGGCTACGGGGGCGGCAGGCTCTATCGTACAGGGCATGGATATGGGGGATGCGTTTCCTGGAGAGATCATCGTCAACGTCAATGATGTCTTGATTAGGAAAAATCGCCTGAATGAGGTAGATATCAATGGCAGCACCAATCCAGCCTTTCGTGCCACCGGGGTGGTAATCTCCCAGAACTTTTTCGCGGGGCAAAATGAGGACCACTTCGGTTGGAGTAGTTTTGATGTTCTCCAAGGCATCGTGGTTCGCAACAACATCTTCGAAGGCAAAGTCGAAGTGCCTGATTTTTCCCAAATGCACTTCTTCAACAACATCTTCCTGAACCAGCAATTCGACATCCAGAACCTGCTGGGCACGGTGCGCAACAACGTCTTCTTCTCCACCAACGCTACCTACAACCTGAGCGCCGACTCCATCACCCACAACATCAGCATGGGCTCGGGCCTGCCTGCCGGCAACAGCAACATCCTCAATGCCAACCCGGGGCAGATCTTCGTGCTCAACGCGGGCGTCAACGGCTCCGATGGGCAGTACCGCCTCAAGGCCAACTCCATTGCCCAAGGGGCGGGTTTTAACGGGGCTGACATCGGGCCCTACGGCGGGGTATCACCCTATGTGCGCTATGGCTACGGCGAGATGCCGGTGATCTGGCAGATGAGCACCGCCGGGGTGATAGATCCGGGAGACTTGCTGCAGGTATCGATCAAGGCTGTTTCAGAAAACTAATTTCTCCATTTTTCGCACCATTTACCCTCCCCGACCATGCGATATTTTCTTCTAATGCTCCTGCTGCTGTCAGGCCTGCTGGTCCATGCCCAGCCCAAGCCCATCTTGGCCGCGGAGTACTTCTTTGTTGAAAACTAGGTAAAAGTCTATAAGGCTTAAATTGGCTGAAAATGAGTCGTTCTATGGTTACCTTTTCAAGCTACATCGCTCC
>RFHL01000623.1 GCA_003696875.1 Bacteroidota bacterium
CACGGCATCGGTGTAGGCATCGCGGGCCTCCTCTTCGCTGAGGCGGTAGCGGCGGGGACGCCGGCTGACCAAGAAGCGAAACTGCCGGAACAGCTGGGCCTCCGCCGCCTGCCGGCGGCGGCCACCCGCCTGAATCTCTGCGATGAGCGCTGCCTCCGTAAGCGTCTCGGGCATAGGCTTGGCTGGCTAAGGCTTAGGGTTCAACATTCGTAACATACGGGGATCGGTCGGGCTCCCAAAAGGACGCACGGAATCAAGCCCGAACCATAAACGACGAACCAAGAACCAGGAACTTCGAACCACGAACTTTGAACGGCCAACTCATTCCCCCGTATCCAGGATCTTAAATTCCGTGCGCCGGTTGCGGGCCCGGTCCTCATCGGTGATATTGCCCGCCACGGGCATGGACTCGCCATAGCCCTGGGCCACGATACGCTCGCCGGAAATGCCCGCCGCAATCAGATAAGCCCGCACCGACTCGGCCCGTCTTTGGCTGAGGTCGAGGTTATCCGCCTCGCTCCCCACATCATCGGTATGACCTTGAATCTCAATACGGATGTTGGGATTTTTTTCCATAAATGATACCAGAAAGGCCAGCTCCGGGTGAGAGGTGGCTTCCAGTGAATCCGAGCCAAAGGCAAAGAAGATATTTTGCAACACCACCTGCACATCCTTTTTCAGCGGGGCCAGCTCAATGACGAGGTCAAAATAGGTCTCCTCGGGCAGGTCTTTGAGGTAGAAATTCCGGGTGGTAAACAAATAGCCCTCGGCCTCCACAAAGGCGGCATATTCCCGCTCCAGCGGGAGCGTCATGAGGAAATTGCCCTTGTTGGGGTCGGTATCGACCTCGCGGATGGTGTCGCCGGTCTCGACGTCGACCAGCCGCAGGTGCGCGGCGACGGGCTTGCTCGTCAGGCTGTCCTGCACGCGCCCGCGCAGGAAGGTCGCGATGCGGGGCCGGTTGCGGGGGGCCATTTCAAAGCGGTAGATGTCGCTGCCGCCCAGACCGCCTTCGCGGTCCGAGTTCATGAAGCCTTCGCGCCCCTGCGCATTCACAAAGAGGTGCGACTCATGGGCCACCGTATTGAGCGGATAGCCCAGGTTTTGGGGCTCGGACCAGCTGCCGTCCTCATTGCGGAAGGACAGGAAGATGTCCTGCCCCCCGAAGCCGGGGTGGTAGTCGGAGGAAAAGTAGAGGCTTTGGTCGTCGGCGTGGAGAAAGGGGGAGTCCTCGTTGCCGGGCGTATTGACGGGGGTACCGAGGGGCTGGGCTTCGGCCCAGGCCCCGCCTACGAGGCGGGTATACCAGATGTCGCTGCCCCCCTCGCCGCCGGGGCGGCTGGAGGCAAAGTAGAGGGTGCGCCCGTCGCCCGAGAGGCAGGGATGCCCTTCCCAGGCGACGGTGTTGACTGCGGGCCCCAGGTTCACCGGCCGACGCCAGCGGCTGCCTTCCCGTACGGAGTAGTAGATGTCACAGCCTCCGATACCGTCTTCGCGGTTACAGGAGGTAAAGAAAATGGTGCGTCCATCCTGCGTGATGGCGGCCGCGCCTTCATTTTCCCGGGTATTGATGGGGGGGCCGAGGTTTTCGGCGGCCGACCAGGCTTCCCCGTCCCATTGGCTGTAGAAAAAGTCCTCGTTGTAGCGCTGCAGGCGCGGGTTGAAACCGCCCACACTCTGGGGGCGGCGGGAGGTAAAGAGGAGATAGGTGTCGTCAGCGATGAGGTAGGGCAGGTATTCGTCGTGGGGCGAATTGATGGCCGTGCCCAGGTTGATGGGGGTGAACGACACACTATCGGCGATGGCCTGTGCGGCAAAGCGCGCATGACGCAGGGTATAGGTCGCCTGCTCCATGTCCTGCCGGCGGCCTTCGCCCCGTGCCACAAAGGCTTCCAGGGCGGGAACCGATTCGGCATAGCGACCGAGGTGAAAGTAGGTTTCGCCCAGATAAAACCCGATGGCCCGGAAGTTACCGTCATCCCCGGCCTGTGCTTTCTCCAGGTGGGGAATCGCCGCTTCGTAATCTTTCTGCACATAGGCATTGATCCCCAACTGATAGTGGGCACGAGCAAAATCCGGCTCCAGGCTGATCGCCTCCTCAAAGGCCGCAATAGCCCCATCCCGGTCGCGGTACTGTGCATACTGCAGGCCCTCAAGATAAGCCTTCATGGCCTTCTTGGACTTGATGCCAAAATCAGCCGGCTTGGGTTTCCCCTGGGCCGAAAGCTGGGCAGGCAACAGAAAGGTAAGGGAAAGCAACAGGCAGGCAAAAACAGCGGTTCGATTCATGAAGCATATCTTGTAGCCGGGAGAATGGCCCCCCATATGGGACAACGAAAGGCGCCGCTTCCCTCATGTATGTGTGTCACGGCGGTAGGGGCCAATGTACATAAATTGTCCCAATCATTCGGGGCTATGTAATACTGGGAGACAATTAGAGGCGGGAGGCGAGACAGGCGCAAGCGTGCGCCTACGAGACAACTAGGGCCCCGAATGCGCGCGGCCGCCCCTGTTTTTTCTTGCCTCAAGCGAGTTCTCCGCTCTCTTCCCAAATAATCGTACCTTTCCCTTTTCGTCCAATCTCTATTGCCCCACCTATGCTACGCCTCGCCAACTTCATCGATGGACAATTTCAGCCGCCGGTGGCGGGCCAGTATCTGCCGCTGATTGAGCCTGCTACAGGGCAGGTCTACGGCGAGGTGCCCGACAGCGAAGCCGTAGATGTGGCGGCAGCCATCGCCGCCGCCGAGCACGCCTTCCCTGCCTGGTCGGCCCTGCCGGCCCCTGCCCGCAGCGCGCACCTGATGCGCGTAGCCGAGACCATTCATGCCCGGGCCGAGGAACTCGCCCAGGCCGAGTCCCGCGACAATGGCAAGCCCCTGAGTCTGGCCCGCCGCGTGGACATCCCCCGCGCTGAGGACAACTTCCGCTTCTTTGCCCACGCCATCACACAGTTTCACAGCGAAGCTTATGACATGGGCCCGCAGGGCTTCAACTACACCCTGCGCCGCCCGCTGGGCGTGGTGGGCCTGATTTCGCCCTGGAACTTGCCGCTCTACCTCTTTACCTGGAAAATTGCCCCCGCCCTCGCCGCCGGCAATACTGCCGTGGCCAAGCCCTCGGAGATTACCCCCGCCACTGCCGCCCTGCTGGGCGACATCTGCCGGGAGGCGGGGCTGCCCGCCGGGGTGCTCAATATCGTCCACGGCCGGGGGCCGGCCGTGGGAGAAGCCATTGTCACCGCCCCGGCGGTGAAGGCGGTCTCTTTTACCGGCTCCACCGCCGTAGGCCGGCGGATTTCCGAACTGGCGACCCCCACCTTCAAAAAGCTCTCGCTGGAGATGGGGGGCAAAAATGCCAACCTCGTCTTCGCCGATGCCCCCTATGAGGAGGCGCTGGCCACCAGTGTCAGGGCGGCCTTTACCAACCAGGGCCAAATCTGTCTTTGCGGCTCCCGCATCCTGGTGGAGCAGCCGCTCTACGAGCGCTTTGTCGAGGATTTTGTGGCCCGCACCCGGGCCCTGAAGGTGGGCGATCCCCTGGCCGAAGACACCGATATCGGGGCCATCGTCTCGGAGGCGCAGTGGCAAAAGGACCAGCAGTATCTGGAGATCGCCCGTGCCGAGGGCGGCAGCATCCGCTGCGGGGGGCAGGTGCCCCCGCCGGTCAATGCGCGCTGCGCCGGCGGCTACTTCCTGGAACCGACGGTGATTACGGGCCTCGGCCCGCAGTGCCGGGTCAACCAGGAGGAGATCTTCGGCCCGGTGGTGAGCATTTACCCCTTTGCCGATGAGGAGGAAGGCCTTGCCTTCGCCAACAGTACCCCCTACGGCCTATCGGCCACCCTTTGGACCTCGGACTTGCGCCGCGCCCACCGCGTCGCGGCCCGGCTGGAGGCCGGCATCGTCTGGATCAACAGCTGGATGGTGCGCGACCTGCGCACCCCCTTTGGCGGCATGAAGCAGAGCGGCGTCGGCCGCGAGGGCGGCATGGAGGCGCTGCGCTTTTTCACCGAAGCGAAGAATGTGTTTGTGGCGGGTTGAGAGGTGAGAAATCAGAAGCGAGACCGGCCCCCCAGGGGCCTGCGAGAGGGAGCCAAAAGCTCGGACTAAGAACTTCGAACCAGGAACCCTCAACCAGGAAGCTCGAACATCCCTACTCCACCCGCGCTTCCTGCACCTGCCCCTCCCCCCAGCGGCCAGCCGCTGTCCGGGTGAGGCTATACACCCGCGCCGCCGGAGCGGCGCCCTGGCTCTGGGCCCGGATCATGCCCTGACTGCCTACGGTGATCCGCACCGGATTGGTGGGGGCGAGTTGGTATACCCGGAGGTCGTCAAAGTCGATCTGGGCGTTGCCGGTGCGCAGGGAAATGGCCTGCCCCTGCCGCAGGGGCGTGGCGGTGTCGTCCTTCCAGCTCAGCACCGATTGGTCGTCGAGCCAGACGTCGATGGTGCCCGTGCCGGGGTCGTAGGCGACCTTGATGTCATACCACTGGTTGCGGTTGATGGTCACGGGCCGGGAGGCCCGGATGCGCGGGGCATTGTTGTTGTCAAATCGGTAGGCCTCAACCATGTCGGGGCGGCTGTCCCGGTAGCGGAACCAGACCATGTAGGAATTGCCGCGTTGGGGCGCGGCGCCGTCGGAGCAGAAGAAATGCAGGCCAAAACGGCGGTTGTCGCCCTCGGAGCGCACCCGGGCGCGCCAGTGATAGAGGTAGACAGTCCCATTTTCTTGCTTAAGCGGCAGGTGCAGGTTGGCGTTGCCCTCGCCTTCATCCTGCTGGTGCAGGCTGCCGTCCTGCAAGGTCCATCGGCCAGCGGCCGCCTGCCAGGGCCCGACTTGGCTTCGCTCACAATCATCGAAGAGGAACCCCAGGTCGGTGGCCGCGGCCCAGCGGCCGCTCTGCCAGCCCGCCGGCAGGAAGTAACGCCGGCTGCCGGCCTCGCCGGGCAGGTTGAGGTCTACATCGCCCCGCAGGACGGGGGGCAGGCTGCCGCTGCTGCCGCCCTCGCCGGGGCGAGGGGCCGGAGCCGGGGCGGCCCCGCCGCCGCCGATCTGTGCGGTGCTGTGACCCACCTGCGACCAGCGGATGTTGCGGTCCACCACCAGCGAGTGCACCACAAAGCGGCCGCTGGCCGGCAGGGGATCCCGCGCGCCGGTCCCGGCGCTGAGGGTCACCGAGCCCTCACGGGCTTTGTACACGATCAGGTTGTCATAGGCTACGGTGCCGCCGCCATTGCGCAGCGAGATGGCCTCGCCCCGGAAAAGGGGATAGCGATCCACCCACGACACCACGAAGCGGTTATTCAGGTACACTTCTACCCGCCCTTTTTCCGGATTGAAAATGACTTTGTAGTCGTAGGCCTGACCGGTTTCGATCTCTACCTGCTTGCGCACCTTGCGGTCAAACTGGTTGTTGACGGTCTTGTAGATTTCGATGTAGTCGCCACTCTTGCTGTCGCGCACCCACACAAAGTAGGAGGTGCCGCGGTCTTCTTCGCCCGGAGCCGAGCAGAAGAAATGCAGACCGTGGCGGCGATTATCGGTCCCGCCTTCCATTTTGGCCTGCCAATGGTAGACCCAGACGTCTTCGTTGGTCTGGCGTAGCGGGGCGTGCAGGTTGCTGTTGGTCTGGCTGGCATCGCGCTGGTAGAGAATGCCTTGCTCCACCTTCCAGCTGCCGGATACTGCGGTCCAGTCCGGCCGCAGGCCGCCGTCAAAATCGTCATAAAAGAACCCTGCTTCGGCCCGGCTGGTATAGCCCTGGGCTCCCAGATAGGCGACATTATAGAAGCGGTTGGCAAAGCCCCGTCCACTGCGGTCCTTGTCGGCAAAGCTCACGGTGAAACGCCCGGGATCATAGCTCGGGTTGAGCTCGGCTCGGGTTTCGGGATGGGCATTGGTGAAGGACAGGTTCGTTTCCAGCGTCTGTAGGCTGCCCGTGGGAGGGTCAATGGGCGGCTGTACCGGCGGATCGGGATCTACGGGCGGGTCGACCGGCGGATTGGGGTCCGGCTGCGGATCCGGCTCCGGATCGGGTGGCCGCACGGGGCCGGTTTCGCCCCCGAGGGTGCGCCAGGAGGCGGTCCAGCCGGGGCCGTTGGTGCGGCGGTCGGACTGGAAATGCAGCGTGAGCGCCCCCGAGCGGGAGCGCAGGGTGCCAGGGTTGACCTTGCCAGAAAAGGTGCCGAGCTTGGCGCCATTCAGGTTGGGGCCGTCGTAGACGGTCAGGACGTCGTGCTCCTCCTCGGTCTCGAAGCTGGAGAAAGTGAGCTCCACCTCCCCGCCCGCCGGCGGGATGATGCGATAGACGAAGTTTTCTTCATTGCCATAGCCGGAGAAGGTGCCACCCGAGTCGTGAAACTTGCCCTCGCGCAGCTGCACCGTAAAGATCTGCGGCCGCCCGCTGCGGCCGGTGTTGGGGGTAATGAAACTCTCGCCAATGATGGCCGAGCTGTCGCGCCCACAAATGGCCTGCACCTGCCACTGGTAGAGCCCATTGGCACTGAGACCCGTGACGGTCAGCGAGTTGCTGTTAGTGGTAAAGCTGGCCCACTTGTTTTCCAGGTTGCGACGCAGGAAAACGCGGTAGGCCTCCGCTTCGCCTTTCCAGCTCAAGGTAGCGCCCATGGGAAAGATGTTGCCTGCTACCAGCTCGGTGGGGTTGGGGCAGTCGGGATTGCGCTTGCGGGAGGTGTAGCGAATGCGCCAACCGGCCTTGTTGATCTGGCAGTCGGAGCGAAATTCGAGGAAAAAGGCCCCCGAACGGGACACCAGATCGGCGGGGCGCTGGGTGCCGGTAAAGCGGCCCAGATACTGCCCGTCGGCGTTTTCGCCGTCGTAGATGTCCAGGTAATCGTAGGGCTTATCTGTTGTCCCTTCCAGCTCCCAGGCCAGGAAAGAGAGGGTTACAGAAGAGGCGCCTTCCGGTTTGATCAGATAGGCGGTGCGCATCTGATCGCCATAGTTGCCACTCGCGCCGCCGGGATCGGTAAACTCACCGCTCTTGGCGGTGAAGGTCTCGGGTGTAGGCAGCGGATTGATCAGCTTGTAGTAGCGGTTCCAGTCCCAGAAGGGACCTGGATCGATGTGGTTGTTGCCGCGAAAGTGCTGGTGCCCCTTGACGTGGTAGCAGGTGTTGGTGAGGGTGCGGATGCCGTCGGTGGGCGGCCCGCCAAAGGTCTTGAGGGGGTCGATGCCGTGGCGGCGGCAGATGTCGCGCACGAGCGCGGCCGAGGCTTCGTACATCTCATTGGTGTACCAGGCCCCGCCATCATCGATAAAGCCCTCATGCTCAATGCCGATGGCATTGGAGTTGTCGGTGCGCACGTGATAGGCCTTGTCGTTTTCGCAGACCATCTGGGTGACTTGCCCGTCCGAAGCCCGGATCACGTAGTGGGCCGAGACCCGGGCGTTGGGATTCTTGAACCAGGAAATGCAGCTCGCATAGGAACCCTGAATGGTGTGGATGGTCACATACTTGACCGGTTCGCCCTCACGGGAGCCATAGTTGCGGCTGTGGGCCGCATTCCAGAGTGCCCCGGCAAAGTCGGCCTGCCCGTTTTCGGAGGTGCAGGTGGTCTGGGGCGAAAAGGTGGCGGTGCGGCTGCGCACCCCGGTGCGGGAGACCTCTACCCAGTCAGCGCTGAGAACCTTGAAGTTTTCTTCGCCAAAAATCTCCCCATAGTTGAAGGTCTGCCGGGTGCGAAAGCGGCTGTCGGTATGGGGCGCCTCCATCTCCTTAAGGATGCTGTAAAACTGCTGGTCCAGGGCAAATTTGTTGTGGGTCGACCCATCCTGCGGGATTTCGGTCAGCTCGGCGAGCACGGGCTCGTGGGCATCTACGGAGCGGGTATTCATGCGCTTGTTGGCCTGCGTGGCGGCGTAGGCCGCCGCATAGGCGAGGATGTTGATGCGGGGATCGGCCTTGATCTGCTCCGGGCTATAGCCCGACAGCTCGGCCACCCGGCTCAGGGTGCTTTGGAAATACCCTTTGCCATCCTCCACCAGTCCCATGACCCCATAGTAGGTGGGCAGTTCCTGACAACCGGCCTTCGCCTGCACATGATTGACCCGGGTATTGGTATAGGCGACCGCCTCCAGCAGGCCTGGAGGGATGCGGGGATATTTCTGATAGGCCTCTTCAAAATAGGCCTTATATTTACTGATCTGTCCAGACAAAGCGGCCGGCCACATCCCCCCGATCAGGAGGAACAGCCCCTGCAAAAACCAAACAAGCTGGGATCGAAGCATCATGGAGGATAAAAAATGCGGTGAAAAGGAGAAGGTATGAAGTCTAAACGGAAAAAGGGCCAATTTCCGTAAAAAACCGCCGATTCTCTCTTTCGTATAGAAGAAAAACCATGTGGTTCCCAATCATCTGAAACTTTCAGAATTAATTGTACCTTAGCTCCGGGAACCACACCAACCAAGATACAGGATGCCCTCGGGAATAGACATCAAAAAGCGAACTGAATTTTTTATCCGCGATCTCCACGCTCGGGAAAACATGCGCTTGGGTTGGTACCGGCAGTTTGGCCTCAACGAAGACCATCTGCGCCACCTGCGGGAGCGCAAAGCCTATCATACCGCCTTTTTGAGGGACCTGCTGCGCAAGCGGGGGGTATCCCCGGCCTGGTATGCCCGCTACTTTTACCTCCTGGGGCATGTCTTTGGCTTTTTCTCCGCCCTCTTCCCCAAATCCTTCATGGATCGCATAGAGCGCACCCTGGAGTTCTGGATTCTGATGCGCTACCAGAAATACCTGCAGGAGATGACCCTCGACGCTACACTGCGCTCCATGATTGAGTCCCTACAGCTGCAAAAACTCACGCACGACGAGCCCGCCCCCGATGCAATTCAGCTGCTCCAGAACTTCATACAGGAGCAGGAGCAGGTCCTGCACATGAAGCCCGCCACGCAAGCTTCCTGACGCGGGAAAAATGCCTACCTTGCCGGCTGAATCCAGGCGAATGAAGCGTGTTCTTCTGATTACGTACTACTGGCCGCCGAGCGGCGGCGCGGGGGTGCAGCGGGTCCTGAAACTCGTCAAATACTTCCGGGATTTTGGCTGGGAGCCGGTGGTCTACACCGCCCGGGATGCCGCCTACCCTATCACGGATCCTTCCCTTCAGGCCGATGTCCCGGCGGGACAGGAGGTCCTCCACGGCCCAATCTGGGAGCCCTATGAGGTCTACAAGCGCTTTACCGGCAAAAAAAAGGGCGAAAAGGTCTACTCGGGCTTTCTCTCGGAGGACAAAAAGCCCTCCCTCACCGAGCGGCTCAGCGTCTTTGTGCGGGGCAATTTCTTCATCCCCGACGCCCGCCGCTTCTGGATTCGCCCCTCCATCAAATATCTGAAGGC
>RFHL01000005.1 GCA_003696875.1 Bacteroidota bacterium
GCTCATGGGTCTCAGCCGAGCCGATGGCCGCAACAATGCCCTGCCCCACCCGGGCAACGACCGTATCTTCGCCCGCGCCCCCAACCAGCTTGTCCAACTGGGCCCGCACCGTGATCCGGGCCTTGACAATCAGCTGGATACCGTCCTTGGCAACAGCTTCCACCTTGGGCGAGTCAATCACCTTCGTATTGACCGAATCCTTAACCGCCTGCAAGACATCCCGGCCTGCCAGATCAATGGCCTTAGCCTGCTTGATCGAAAGCGGGATCTGGGCGTTTTTGGCAGAGATCAAGGCATCAACGACCTGCTTGATGTTGCCCTTGGCCAGGTAATGCGTTTCCAACTCATTGACCGTGACCTCTTTCAAATCCGCCTTGGAGGCCTTGATGAGCTCATCCACAATCACCTTGGGCTGCACGCGCCGCAGGCGCATCCCGATTAATTGCCCGATGCTGATCCGAACCCCGGAAAACTTGGCCGTGATGTACAGCCCCACGGGCACAAAATAGAAGAGTCCACCGATCAGCACCAGGACGATCACGGCGGCAACGATGGACAGGGTGGTCAGGAGGGTATTCATCAGAATCAGGAAATAAATAAGCCCGGGAAGCTCAATTTAGGAAAAAAGCCGATGTCCCGGGCCGGATGCAAAAAAAATCCCATGCAGGCGTCAGGCCCCCTTCCACTGGGGAGGACGTTTTTCGACAAAGGCGGCCATTCCCTCCTTCTGATCTTCGGTAGCGAATAAGGTGTAGAAATTTTTGCGCTCGTGGACGAGCCCATGGTCGAGGAAAGAATTGAACGCATGGAGCACCGCCTCTTTGGCGAGCTGAGTGGCCAAGGGGGGCATGGCCGCGACCTCACCGGCCAGCTTCAACGCTTCCTGCAGGTACAATTCCACCGGTACGATCCGGTTTATGAGACCAGCCGCCAGGGCCTCTTCGGCCGAGATAAAACGGCCGGTCAGAACCATCTCCATGGCCCGTGCCTTGCCTACGGCCCGGGTCAGTCGCTGGGTGCCTCCCGCCCCAGGCATCACCCCAATTTTGATCTCAGGCTGCCCAAAACGGGCCGTTTCGGAGGCCACAATCATATCACAAAGCATGGCGAGTTCGCACCCGCCGCCGAGGGCAAAACCACTCACCGCCGCGATCAGCGGCGTCTTGATTTTCTTGATCCGCTCCCACATGGAAAACTGATCAATCCGCAACATGTCGATGGCCCCGCGCCCCGCCATCTCCTTGATGTCGGCGCCCGCCGCAAAAGCCCGGTCGTTGCCAGTCAGTACGATGCAGCGGCAGTCTGCCTCGGCATCAAGCTGCTCCAGGGCCCGGGTCAGCTCCTCCATCAGGGCCAGGCACAGGGCATTCAGTTCCTTGGGGCGGTTCAGGCGAACCAGGGCTACCCCAGCAGCCGCCTGGGGTTGTACGTCAATGTACTGGTAGTCCATAGGTGATCATTTACACAGTTGAGAAAGGCAGCCAGGGCGTCCCCACGGCATGACCCCAGGCGCCAATATACAGCCTGGCCGGGAACCCCCCAAGACAGCGAGCGCCTGCCCCCTCTTGGGGCAGGCGCTCCTGATGAAGGGACGCGTATGTCTGCTCGCTAGTTCGGGCTTCAGGCCTCCAGGACCGACAGAACCCGCTCCAGGCCGCGTACCATCGCGGCATATTCTTCGGCCTCCATATCCGCCTCCAGGGGCTCAATCGCCAGGCGCGAGGCACCATCCAGCTCGGTGAGCAGGCTTTGCCCCCGGGAGGTCGGCTTGATGTAGATTACCCGGCGGTCGTCTTTGGAGTTGCGCCGCTTCACGAGGCGGTTTTTCTCCAGCTTATCGACCGTAGAGGTCAGCGTGCTCAGCTTGATCCCGAAATGCTCCCCAACCTCCTTCATCTTCTTTTGCTCCTGATCCGTAAGGTAGCGGATGATCTGAACTTCCAGCTCAGTCACGTTATAGGAGGCCAGAATGGCCTCTCGCTTGCTGTTGAACGCCGCTACCAGATCGGCCAGGAGGTTGTCCAAATGCAAGGCATTGGGCTTGGAAAAAATTTTGCTCACAGTATTCATCTGGTTGGAAAAATGGTGAAAAGAAACGATAATCCTGGAACCTTGATTTCAAGGTTATCAGAATAGCCGGAGGCCAGAACTGACAGCGCGACCATTCATTTCACAAAGATGATTTATCCAAGCTTTATTTCAAATAAGCGCAATATATACTGCTATAAATATTGCCTCATCGGCCAATTTCTATGGGTGGCCGGTAAGACTAATTTTCACGTCGGGCGAAAAGAATCAGGCGGGGACTTTTTTCCGGATGAAAACGATCCCCCGCGTAGGTCCCCCAGCGGTGCGTGACCCCAAAGCCTTGGCGCTGCAGCAGCGCCTCGAGCGCTTCGGGGGTGTAGGCCCGCACCCGCTCAGAAAAAAAACTGTGCAGATGACCATCCTGGATGTGGATGTCCTTGATGATGCTTCCCTTCTGAATCCGGCGCTTGATGAGAAAGTGAACCCCATCCAAATTTTTTTCTTCCTCAGGGACAAGGTTTTGCCGGATGTAGGAGAGGTTGAAATAGTCCATCACCAGATGGCCCCCGGGGATCAGAGCGGCATGAATATGGTCCAGTACCCCCCGGTGCTCGGCATCGGTCTGAAAGTATCCGAAGCTGGTAAAAAGGTTGAATACGGCCGAGAAGCCCCGATCGGGGAAAGGGGTCCGCATGTCGTGCCGCCGAAACTGGAGGCCTGGGGCGGTGCGTTCCTGCGCCTGAGAAAGTTGGGTAGGAGACAGATCATATCCCCAGACCCGGAGTCCCTGCGCATGGAGTGCCTCGGCGTGGCGACCGTTTCCGCAGGCGAGGTCCAGGACCGCTGCCCCTTGGGGTAGGGCGAGCTGTGTGGTCAGATGGGATACGAAGGCCCGCGCCTCGGCTTCGTCGCGATGACCATATAGGCGCGCGTAATAGGGGGAGTCAAACCAGCGGGCAAACCAGAAGTCAGAGGAGAGCGGTTGTATGTTCATGTGGGTGCACCCGATACCAAAAGAAAAGCCCACGAACCCGTCACGCGGATTCGTGGGCAGGCGAGGCCTGAAAGTTGGCTCATAATTGGCCAAAAGACAAGCCCCCGATATCGCCGGGATTAGCCCTCTTTTTCCTCTTCGGCCAGAGAAAGATGGTTAAACGTCTCAATCCCTGCCAGAAAGCGTTCGAAAGTCGCGGGGTCCAACTCACCGGCAATCCGGCGGATGGCCTCCCGAAGGAGTGCCGTGTGGGCATCATAGACCTTCTTTCCCTGGGGGGTAATTCCCAGGAGCACCACCCGGCCGTCATCGGGCGAGGGCTTGCGACGAAGCAGCTTTCGCTGCTCCGCTTTGTTGACGACGCTGGTGAGCGTGCTCAGCTTCATCTGAAAGTGGTCAGCCACTTCCCGCATTTTCCCTGGCCCACGGTGAACAATGAACTCGATCAGTTCCAGCTCTTGGGGTGAGACCTTGTAGTGCTTGCGCATATGCTCCCGATGATGGCGGAAGGCCCAGGCCAGGCGAGCAAGTTGATACTCCAGGTTTAGGTGGGGCGTTTCGGAAAAAGGGAAGGTATTTGCCATGGAACACGATGGTATCGGGTCCGCGGGCGTTATTCCTCAGACTCAGCAGGTCGCATCGCATCTGACATATGAGCCAGACCAGTAATCAGGGCCTCAAATTGCCCCGGATCCAGGACGCGATATACTTGCTGGGAAACAACACCCATATAATCACTGTATTGTTCATATAGCTGCTTCCCCTTGCGCGTCGTCTCCAGGTATACCACCCGACGATCCTCCCGGGAATTGACCCGCTTGACCAGGCGCTGACGCTCGATCTTGTCTATGATGCTAGTCAGGGTGCTCAGTTTCACCTGGAAATGCTCTCCGATTTCCTTCATCTTCTTCTTTCCATCCAGCAGGATATACTGAATAATCTCCATTTCCAGGGCAGAAATATTGTACTTCAGCTTTATGTATGACTGATGTTTTCGATAAACTTCGGCCAGGTGATAAAGGCTTTTTTCCAAACGTTCTACAGCTACGGGATTTTCGGCAAGGGTCTGATTGACTGTTGTGCTCATGCGCGGCTTGGTGACTTCAAAAGTAGGGTAATAAAGACCTTACATAGCAGAAAAGGGAAGGTTAAAGCAAATGCTTGAGCGCAGGGGGTTTATGAGAAAAGCTTGTAAGAAAATACTTGAATGAACATTCAAATTTAATACTTAAATATACACC
>RFHL01000624.1 GCA_003696875.1 Bacteroidota bacterium
AGTCAGTCCTCGGCAAGGCCGGTGAGCACGATACCGAGATGCACGCCATCCTGCTGCAGTACGACTTCCAGCCCGACTTTCCCGCCGAGGTCGAGGCGGAGGCGGCCCAGATTTCGTCCAAGATCACGGCCAAGGAGATCGCCTCCCGCCGCGATATGCGCGAGGTGACGACCTTCACCATCGACCCCACCGACGCCAAGGACTTTGACGACGCCCTCTCGCTGCGGGTCCTCGAAAATGGCCGCTATGAGGTGGGCGTACACATCGCCGATGTGTCCTACTACGTCAAGCCGGGTACGGCCCTGGATCGCGAAGCCTTTCAGCGGGCCACCTCGGTCTACCTTGTAGACCGCACTGTGCCCATGTTGCCCGAAAAGCTCTCCAATGAGGTCTGCTCCCTGCGCCCACAGGAGGAGAGTCTTACCTACTCGGTCATCTTTGAGATGGATGAGGACGCCCGCGTCCACAAGTACTGGATCGGTCGTACGGTGATCTTCTCCGACCATCGCTTTGACTACGATGGCGCCCAAGATGTGCTGGAGGGCAAGGCCGAGGGGCCTTTTGCCACCGAGCTTAAGACCCTGCACCAGCTTGCGCAGAAGCTGCGCGAGCGCCGCTTTGCCAAGGGCAGCATCGAGTTTGAGTCCGAGGAGGTCAAGTTTGTCCTTGACGAACATGACAAGCCGGTAGGCGTGGTGCGCAAGGTCATGAAGGATGCCAACCACCTCATCGAGGATTTCATGCTCCTCGCCAACCGCACGGTGGCTACCCATATTTTCAAGCTCAAGGACAATCCTCCTCTGCCCTCGGTCTACCGGATTCACGACCGGCCCGATCCCGAGAAACTCGCCAACCTGGCCGAGTTTGTGGGTAAGCTGGGCCACCGGGTCGATTTCGAAGCCAAGGGCGACCTGTCCACCCGCCTCAACCAGCTCTTGAAAGAGGTCGAGGGCAAGCCAGAGCAACACGTGGTCAGCACCATCGCGGTGCGGGCCATGGCCAAGGCGGTCTATTCCACCAAGAATGTCGGGCACTTTGGCCTTGGCTTCCCCTATTACACCCACTTTACCAGCCCCATCCGGCGCTATCCCGACCTCATGATCCACCGGCTGCTCACGGCCTACGGCAACCACGAGTACCGAGAGAACCAGCCGGTGATGGAAGCCCAGCTCAAGCACTGCTCTGACAAGGAGCGCACCGCCACCGAGGCCGAGCGGGCCTCGATTCGCTACAAGCAAGTCGAGTTCCTTTCTGACAAGATCGGGCAGGCGTTCGAAGGGCTCATTTCCGGCGTCATCGAGGCGGGCTTCTTTGTGGAGTTGGAGGAAACCCTCTGCGAGGGATTCGTACCGGTAGCCCGCATGGACGATGACTACTACGTCTTTGACGCGGATCGCTATGCCTTGATCGGCAAGGACACTGGACAGATGCTGCAGATCGGAAACCGCGTGCGCGTGACCATCACCAGCACCGACATGCAGCGGCGACAGGTGGAGATGGCCCTGGTCGAAAAGCTCGAAGGGGCCCCTGTCGGGGCCTGATCCCGGAGGTTTTACCAAAGCTTAACGATCTCCTAATCCCCATTCCCCGGCCAAGGCCTACCTTAGGGCTGGACGCGCAGAACCCCGAGCCTTCCCGCTCCTGAATCGGTTCTGAGTATCTGATCTAATAAAGGTTTTGGTTAAGGATACGACACCCGGGCCCCAAGAGGGGCCCGGTTTTGCTTTTGGTATCCCTCGAAAAAACATCGCCCGGTCGGCGGATACGCCGACCGGGCGAAAAAGAGAGGGCAAAAATGACGCTGAACGAGGAACGTAGAACCCGAACCCTCGAACAATAGCATCAGCGATTGCTGCCAGTAGCGGGGCCGAGGTTGTTTTGGTGGAAGGGGTCACTTTCCACATTGACCTTCAGGCGCAGGATCACCGTCTTCTGGTCTGGATCATTGGACTGGACGGTGATGGTCTTCTGCTGCAGACCGGAGCGGCCGCGCGAGTCAAAGGTCGCAACGATCTCGGAGCTCCCGCCGCCGGGGATCACTTTGTCTTTGGGGGCGGTGGCGGTGCAGCCACAGCTGGCCTTCACCTGTAGGAGTTCCAGGTCGTCGACCCCGGTGTTGCGGAATTTAAAGGCATAGACCACCTTTTCCCCGGCGAGTACCGAGCCAGCATCGTATTCGAGGGTTTCGAATTCGATATTTGGCATACGGGCCAGCTGCTCGGCGGTCATCACCCGGTTGAGGGTACCGCTGATGGCGAGCACCTTTTCGGGCTGCTTGCTGTCATTGGTGTGCAGGGTGATGCGCTGGGCAAAGGAGCCATCGTTGATGAAGCGCTCTCCGATGAGCTTGACCTGCAGGGTGCTGACCTGGCCGGGAATGAGAGTCATGTCAGGCAGAGCAGTCTCCAGCATCATCATGTGATCAATTTTGTCGATGGTGATGGGCAGGGGGCCG
>RFHL01000056.1 GCA_003696875.1 Bacteroidota bacterium
AAGCCATCCAGCAAGCCCACTTCTCCACCCTCCCCACCCTGGGGGAAAACTTCGGCCATGCCATTTTCGAAGGCCTGCTGGCCGGCCTGCCGGTGCTGATCAGCGATCGCACGCCCTGGCGCGGGCTGGAAGCCCGCGAGATTGGCTGGGATCTACCCTTGGAGCAGCCCGAGGCCTTCGTCCGGGCCATACAGCAGGCCGTCGACATGGATCAGGAGACCTACGACCGCTGGTCCCGCAAGGCCTGGGAGTATGCCCGGGACTTCAAGAATGATCCGGCCCTGCTGGAGCAGACGCGGGCTTTGTTTGTGTGAGGAGAGCCGGGACCGCTGCGCCACGAGCACCGAGACCGGCGCGAAAGCGCGCCTGCGGGAGATGTTGCCTGGCCTTCCCTGACCGAATTCAGTAGGGGCGAATGGCCATTCGCCCCTACTTTCTCCCTATCTCTTAGCAAAAAAGGGGGCCTTTCGGTAAAAGCGAAACAGGGCAAAAGGAAAAGGGTTCCGATCCCTCACGACTACGCCCGGCTTTCAACCTATATCCCCAAAGTGTACTTCCCATCCCACAGGCCCTTCTCAGCCTGTCTCGTCTCTCGGTTCTCGCCTCTCAAAATCTCCCCATTGCATCCCTCCCCTCCATTTCGGATCTTGCACGCCATCTCCCTTGCTTGATGTCCGGCTTTCTATTGCTCATTTGAATGCTTCGCCTCCTCTGCTTGCTGCTCGCCCTCACCGCCGGCGAGCTCCTCGCCCAATCTGACGCCTGGAGCGTCAAGGACCTCATCCATCAGGAATCCCTCAGCGGCGTCTATATCTCCCGCGACGGCCAAAAGGTTGTCTGGCAAAAGCGCCGGCCAGCACCGGAAAAGGATCGCTTTGTCAGTGACCTCTACCTGACCCGGCTGGACCAGGAACAGAACGGCCGCCCCCTGGTGGTGCAGCTCACCCGTGGCAATGACAACGACTACAGCCCGCTTTTTTCCGCTACCAGCGATACGGTCTATTTTCTCTCCTCCCGCAACAAGGGCAAGCAACTGTGGGCCATCAGCCTGTACGGCGGCGCGCCCTTTGCGGTGGATTCTTTCCCCAATGGACTGAGCAACCTCCAATGGCAGAATGACTCCACCCTCCTCCTGCTGGCGCAGGAGGGCAAGACCGAATACGAGCGGACGCTCAAGCGCAAAAAAGATGACGTCGAGGTCATCGAAGATACCGCCCACTTCAAGCCGGTGCGACTTTTTGCCTACAACCTCAAGCAGAAGACCCTCACCCGCCTCACTGACAACCGCTTCCCCATCCAAAGCTACGCGGTCTCCTTTGATGGCCGCCGGGCCGTGACGGCTCATCAGATGTCGCCCCACGCCCCGGCTGACGGCAAGCCGGCTCCACAGTATTTTCTGTGGGATCTGGAAACCGGTGCCCGGCAGCGCATTTTGCAAGGCTACCAGGACCCGGGCAGCTTCCGCTTTACCAGCGATGATGGGGGCTTCTACTTCCGGGCTACGCGGTCCTCTGATCCCGAGTGGGAAGGAGCGGGCATCAGCCTGCTGTACTACTATGAGCTGGCGAGTGGGGAGACCCGCGAGGTGCCGCTGGACCATGAATGGGGTCTGGGTGGGAGTTTTGTGGTGTTCGGGCAGGACGTCCTCGCTACGTTGGCAGAGGGGCCGGTTAATACATTGGCCTATTACCTGCGGACCGAACAGGGCTGGCAGAAGCGGGCCGTTGAGGCGGGCGAGCGCCTGCCGCACCTCGGTCTGCTGGGCGTGCAACGGGCCGGCCGAAAGCTGGCCTATACCTACAGCCGGGCCGACCGCCTGCCCAGCTACCATATCGCCACCATTTCGCTGACCGGCAAGGTCTGCCTGATCCCGGAAGGCCAAGAGATCGCTCAACTCAATCCCGGACTGGCCAAAAAGCCGCTGGCCAAAACCGAAGTGGTGCGCTGGACCGGGGCCCTGGACGAAGAAGTAACCGGCATCCTCTATTATCCCCATGACTATGAGGAGGGTCGCCGCTATCCGCTCATCGTGGGCATCCACGGCGGACCTTCCGGCGTCGATCAGGACCGCTGGTCCGATCGCTGGGCCTACCCGCATCAGTTGATCGCGCAGCGGGGCGCCTTCGTCCTCAAGCCCAATTACCACGGCTCGGACAACCACGGGCAGGCCTTTGTGGAGTCCATCAAGGGGCACTACTACGAATATGAGCTTCCCGACATCCTCGCAGGCATTGACTACCTGGACGAGCGGGGGCTGATCGACCGGGATTCTATGGGTGTGATGGGCTGGTCCAATGGGGCCATCCTCACCACCATGCTGACGGTGCAGCATCCGGACCTGTTCAAGGCGGCGACCCCTGGCGCCGGCGACGTCAACTGGACGTCGGATTTCGGCACCTGCCAGTTTGGGGTCACTTTTGACCAGAGCTATTTCGGCGGGGCGCCATGGGATGACCGGGATGGGCAGATCTATAATCCCGTCTACATCCAGAAATCGCCGCTATTTGAGATGGAGAAGGTCCAAACGCCAACGCTGATCTTCCACGGCAGCGAAGACCGGGCCGTGCCCCGGGATCAGGGCTGGGAGTACTACCGGGCCCTTCAGCAAGTGGGAAAGGCTCCGGTGCGCTTTCTGTGGTTTCCCGGGCAGCCCCACGGCTTAGGCAAGCTAAGCCATCAGACCCGCAAGGTCGAGGAAGAGCTGCGCTGGTTTGACACCTACCTCTTCGGCACGGCCAAGCCGGCCGAGGAAGCCATCAAGGCCAAAAGCCCGCTCATGGCGCGCTTGAATCTGGAGAAGGCCGCCGCCGACGGCGGCCGTTGGGGCATCATGGCCAACAAAGTCCTCCTGCCGGAGGTGGTAGTGGCCCATGCGGATTCCATCGCCCTGGGGCGATTTGAGGTGACCCAAGCGCAGTTTGCGCAGTATCGCCGCCGCCATGCCTACCTGCCCACCGAGGCCAATCACCCGGTTACCGGCCTGAGTCAGGCCGATATCGAGGGCTACCTGCAGTGGCTGTCGGAGGAAACGGGGGACCGCTATCGCCTCCCCACCGCCGCCGAGGCGGCGGCCCTGCACAAAGCCGCCCGCAAGGCGGCGGGCAGTGAAAATACCCTGGCCTACTGGGCGGGCTACACGCCCACCCTCGACGAGGTTCCGGCCCTGCAAGCGAAAGTGAAAGAAGTAGAAGGCAGCCTACTTCAGCCGGCAGGGCAACACGCGCCTAGCTCCATTGGCAAAGCCAAGCTCTATGACCTCGGCGGCAATGCCGCGGAGTACTACCAGGATGCTGACGGTCTGAAAACGTACGGTTATAGTGCCTACGACTTCGCCGATCCGGCGCAGCCAGCACATCAGAGTGCCCCAGCCCATACCGGCTTTCGGGTGGTGAAGGTACTGAAACCGTAGGGACTAAGATCTGTAACGATGGACGCTGTCCGGCATGCTGATTCCGGATGGGATTCAGCAAAAAATGACCGTCCTCAAAATAAAAATCTACCTGACCCCATACCCTATAAGGACTTAACAACCAAGTTATTACAAGGGAGAATAATCTACAAAAGACACAAATTCGTTATTAAACGAAACCAATTGATTCCCCTTTCGTACATATATATGTGCGGCAACCAATTTTTCGTATCGTCTCTACTCAGGCCTCGCCCCTTGTGGCTCGAGGCTTCTAGCCTTTGAGCGAGGGTGATCCGTAACTCGGATGACCTGCCCCCCCTACCCCGTTAAGGTCGCAAGACCCGATCAAAGACTCACTGGTTCAACGACGATATGAATAAGCTTATGACCGATTTTCAGGACATTCTACAGCGACTGCTGGACAAAGTGTATGGCTGGGGTACGGACATTGTCCTGATGCTCCCCAATTTGGTGGTCGCACTCTTGGTGGTTCTCCTTTTTATCGGTCTTAGCATGCTGGTACGCCGCCTGACCCAACGGCTTCTGCAACGGGTCATGGGAACTTCTCCCCTGGTCAAATTGCTCTCACGCCTTGCTACCGGCTTGATTCTGGCCACCGGCCTGTTTGTGGCGCTGGATCTCCTGCATCTCGACAAAGCTGTTTCGTCCCTGCTAGCAGGAGCTGGTATTGCGGGTCTGGCCATCGGTTTTGCCTTTCAGGATCTGATCGCCAATTTCATTTCAGGCATTTTTCTGTCGATTCGTCGTCCATTCAAGCCTGGAGACCTGATCCGGGCACAGGGTATCATGGGCAGGGTGGTACATATGCACCTTCGCACCACCACCATCCGCCTTTTTGAAGGGCAGCATGTGATCGTGCCCAACAAAGAGTTGTTTCAAGGAATCCTTACCAACTACACCACGGGTTTTCGCCGGGTGGATATTGCGGTGGGGGTTTCCTACGGCGAACAACTCGAGAAGGTGGAGCACATCACCCTAAAGGCCATCACCGATCTGGAGGTCGGTTTGCAAGATCCGGCTCCCCGCATCGTGTTTACCGAATTTGGGGATAGTTCCATCAACCTGGAAGCTCAATTCTGGATTGATACCGGTCAGCAGGCTGACTATCTCCTGGCCCGCAGCGCGGGCATCAAAGCCATCAAGGCGGCCTATGATGAGGCCGGGATTACCATTCCTTTCCCGATTCGAACCCTCGACTTCGGAATCAAAGGTGGGGAAACCCTTCGTCACATGTGGCCGCAAACCATGACCGCCAACTAGGCACATTTCCCTAAAAACACATCTCTTAGAAGAGATTCTCAAAGCAGATATCTCTCCTTATTCATCTTTCACTTTTTCTCACTTTTAACTCACCCATACCGATATGATTGCCACTTCTGAACTTACTGCCAAGCAAAAAGCCCAAGCTCAAGTCAAAATTTACCTGTCTCAGCTCTATGAGATGGAGGCCGAAGCCACCCAGCGCCGCAACAAACTGATGACGGACCTGGAGAAGGCCAAGCATGACATCGAGCAGTATTCCAAGCAAAGGGATACCCTGACCCAACACTTCGAAAACCTGGCCAAGGCCGAAAAAGGTAAGGAAGACAAAGCTTACGATCAGTTCAACTCCTATATCGAAGTCCTGAACAAGGAAAACCCCAGCCTGGCCGACCGGGCCAACCGCATGCTTCATGACGCCACCGGCGCCCTGAACGAAGCCTGGAACCGGGTCGTCAGCACCAGCAGCGCCGCTTGGCGCTCGCTTTCCCAGCGCGTCAGCAACATCTCCATCAGCTGGGGAAATGAAAAAAACTAACGGTATGCCAGATTTTTCCTTGTTCCTTTGCCTTCCCCGGGTCTCCCCCGGGGATTTTTTTTCACCCTTTTCCTCCCCAGCGTTTGTCCTTTTCCTACCGT
>RFHL01000625.1 GCA_003696875.1 Bacteroidota bacterium
GCAAAGTGCTGCGCACGCTGGACGGGGGGCAGAGCTGGCGCATCTCTCAGATTCCTTACTGGTACCCTATGCGGGGCGTGGCGATTGCCACGCCTACCCGGGTGTTTTCTGTGGGCGGGGTGGGCTACAACCGGGGCATTATGGCGTGGAGTGAGGATTTTGGCGAAAGCTGGCCGCACATGGATACCTTCGATTTCGAGTTGCGGGACATCGCCTTTTTTGGTGCCCGTACGGGCCTGGCCGCAGGCTATGGGGCCATCCTCAAAACCACCGATGGTGGGCAATCGTGGACCTACACCCCCGCCAAAAATGAGTTTTTTTCTGCCCTTTATCTTGTAGATGATGAGCTGGGCTATGCCGTGGGGCGCACCGGGACCATCCTTCGTACCCGCGATGCGGGTGCGAGTTGGGAGCGCCTCCGCAACGGCAACCTGCCTGGCCCTCCGCATCGCTATAATGACGTCTTTTTTGAGGATGCCCAAAACGGCTACATCGCCGGGGACCGGGGCCTGCTTCTGTACACCCGCGATGGGGGTGACCACTGGAGCCGGTTGGATTGGCCGGTCAAGGTAGACCTCTACGCCGTCCGTGCCTGGCCCGATGGGCGGCTTTGGGTATCCGGAGCTGAGGGCCACCTCTTTGAGCTGGATCCCTTCTGAAAAAGATGGCGGGATTTTTGGGCAAAACCTTTTGCCAGCCCAGAGATTTTGCCTATCTTTGTCGACTCAAAATCTGAAACCATGCTTGCAGTTGTTAATATCCAAGGCGCTCAGTTCAAGGTTGCACAAGGGCAGCGTCTGTACGTCAATCGGATCGCGCAGGAAGCAGGAGAAACCATCTCCTTCGACGAAGTGATGCTCCTCGACAACGATGGCCAGGTGACCGTAGGTAAGCCCTTCGTGGAAGGTGCCTCCGTTACCGCCAAGATCCTTGATCACCTCAAGGACGACAAAATCATCGTTTTCAAGAAGAAGCGTCGCAAGGGCTATCGTGTGAAGAACGGGCATCGTCAGGCCCTGTCTCAGATCGAGATCGAGTCCATCGTATCCTGATTAGATCCCATTTTTTTCATCACTTCTAAACCACCCAAAAGCCATGGCACATAAGAAAGGGGGAGGTAGCTCCAGAAACGGTCGTGAATCACAAAGTAAGCGCCTCGGCGTCAAGATATTCGGCGGTCAGGATGTGGTAGCTGGCAACATCATCGTGCGTCAGCGTGGGACCCACTTCCGTCCCGGCAAAAACGTAGGGATTGGCAAAGACCATACCCTCTACGCCCTGTCCGACGGTGTGGTGCACTTCATCGATCGCACCTACAACCGCAAGACCCGCAAGGTCGTGCACGTCCTGGAGATGGAAGGCGAGGCCTAAGCCCCTGCTTCTCTCCGACGTATTCATCCCATATTCAGCCCTTCCTGATTTTTCAGGAAGGGCTGAGCTTGTTGAGCCTCGGGCTTTACTTATGGGCCTCGATAAAGCCGATGACCGCATCGGCAAATTTGCCCGGTTCGGTATCATGCGAGTGATGGATGGAGGCATCGAACAGGATCAGCTCTTTATCCTGACTCCCTAGTGCTCTGTCAAGTGAAAAATGACGGGAAGGCGGTCGCAGATTTTTTCGCAGATCAAGGTCCCGGCAAGCCGGGAAGTTTGGCGGGCCAAGCGAGGCATTTTTCAACGCAGAGATGCGGAAAAAGATGTAGCGATCACCCTTCATTCGGTACTTGA
>RFHL01000626.1 GCA_003696875.1 Bacteroidota bacterium
AAAAAGCCTCACTTGGCCCGCCAAGCTCGGTTTTTCTTCCTTGTCTGCGCAAAAGGTCTCGGCGCAAAATCGGGAAGTTATTTTTCTCGCGTTACTAAGTCGGAAAAATCTGTGCCTGACCTGATTGCCCATTTTTTTGCGATTACAAAAATCTTCGTTTTCCGGGGAGAGGGAATAGCCCATGACGATGTGCTATTGTGTTGTTTCAGAAGTGGCCAGAGAGGACGTTTATTCCTTCAAATCAGGATAGGCGATGAGCCCAGCGATGTTCTCGGCCCTACAGGGCAGGGGGCAGGAGGTGGGAAAGCTGGGCTATGCCTGCCCTATGCCCTAGCCGAGGTACGTTGCACAGCGCTGGGCCAAGGGCCTCCCTTTGTCTAAAGGGAAGCCCCCACACAAAAGCCCCGCCGCATCGCCGATAAACGGCGAACGCGGAAAGGCCTCTCAGTCAAAGTCGATGGTTATTATCCTATTCCTCCGCCGTGCTATCAGCCTCCACGATCCCCAGGCGGGTCTTGATGAGGGGCGTGAGGTCATAGACCGAGTCGGCGTAGACGAGGGCGGCCCCATCATAGATCATGGCAAAGCCTTCTTCCTTACCCACCAACTTGATAACAGAGTCTACCTTAGCCATAATCGGGTCGTAGAGCCGCTCGCGCTCCTGGGCGACCTCGCCCTGGGAGTTGGCTTGCATCTGCTGCAGGCGGCCCTCAAGGGCCTGGAGTTCCTGTACGCGCTTTTCCTGCTCGCTCTGGCTGAGGGTCATGCCGTTTTCCTGGAAGTCTCTCACCCCGGTCTGGTACTTTTCGGCCAGCGCCCGGAAGGCATTCTCTTTGGAGCGGGCAAAGGATTCCACCTTTTTCTCGGCTTCCTCCACGTCGGGCAACAGGCTGAGGACCTCCATGGACTTAACATAGCCAAACCTGGGTATGGCCGTGCTGTCGGCAGATGCCGCGCCAGGGGCCTGGGTGGGCTGCGGTTGGCAGGCGGTGAAGGCGATCGCGATCACCAGTACGGTCAGGAGGGCTAGGAGACGGCTCATAGGGAGGACGGTTCATAAGGGACCAAAAGATAGATAAGAACCTGCAGTCCACCAATCTTTTGTGGGTCGAGGGCTCCCTCAGCCCGGCGCCAACCAGTGCTGCAAGGCGGCCAGGGCCATGTCTGCTTCTGCGCGCCGCACAAAAGCCCCAAAGTTGCGCCATGCCTGCGCTTCCATCCAGGTTGCTTTGCGCTTGTGCCCCAGATGGGGCCCAAAGCGGACAAACTGCGGGTGTCTCTCGGCCCGTAACTGGTCGAAGCGGGCCACCAGATAGGAATCAGACTCCATCCGTTGGAGCCACTGCGACTTCTCGGCCGCGCTGTCGAGGCGCGGGTCGAGATAGGCGGCGAGCTTGATCAGGGCGTCGCCTGCCTGCGCCTCCATAAAGACGGCTTCCCAATCGATGGCCAGCGCCGGCTCGGCTTCCAACTGGGGCAGGACCGAAGCCGCGGCCGCAATCTCGGCCGCCGTGCGCCGGTCGGCGCTGCCCGTCCCCTGAAAGGAGTACCCTC
>RFHL01000627.1 GCA_003696875.1 Bacteroidota bacterium
CCACCGCCTCGACCGATCCCTGGGCCGGAGAGACCCGGCCCGCACTGCTCTTTTTCGGCAACAGCCTCACCGCTGGCTATGGCCTCGACAATCCGCAAGACGCCTTCCCCGGGCTCATCGCCCGGCGGGTGGATTCCCTGGGCCTGCCCTACCGGGTGGTGCAGGCCGGCGTGAGCGGCGAGACCACCGCCGACGGGCTCAACCGTGTAGGCTGGCTGCTGCGGCAGCCGGTGGCCGTCTTTGTGCTGGAGCTCGGCGCCAACGATGGCCTGCGGGGCTTGCCCCCCGCCGAGACTCGTGCCAATCTCGCTGCCATCATCGATACGGTACGGGCCCGGCAACCCGAGGCGGCGATCCTGCTCGCCGGTATGATGGTGCCCCCCAGCATGGGCCCCGACTACGGGGCCGAGTTTGCGGCTATCTATCCGGGCCTGGCCGAAGAAAAGGACGTTGCCCTCGTCCCCTTCCTGCTGGAAGGGGTGGGCGGGGAGGCCGACCTCAATCAAGGTGACGGCATTCACCCTACGGCCGAGGGGCACATCATCCTGGCCGACAACATCTGGGCCGTCCTGGCCCCTATGTTGAGACCGGTTCCCTGATGGGAAAGCGTGATTTTATTCGGGTAGTGGGGAAATCTTCTCGGAAGGCAGGTGGATTTTTTGGCAAAATCCTGTAGCTTTACTTAGCTTCGATAGATACCTGTCATCCTATCCCAAGGACACAACACTTCCCCATTATGCTTTCCAATTTCATTGTGCTCCAGGCCAGCCGTACCCTTCATCTTTGGGACGTGCTGTTTGGTAACCCCGGTCGCATCTCCAAGACCGATTTTGATGCCATCAAGACCGAGGCCTTTATTGCCGGGGCGCTGCTCGCCCTCATCTGTCTGGGCATCGCCGTCCTCATCTCCCAGGCCATCGCCTACGAGTCGGGCCGCAACCCGCGCGACCCCCGCAAGCGGCGGTTGGTGTTTATCATCACCGGCCTGATTGCCGTGGTAGCCCTTTTTGCCATCAGCAGCTTTTCGGTGACCAGCCTCAGGGGCACGCAGGCCGAGCAGTTTCGCACCACCATGCTCATCTCCGTCGCCATCAATGCGCTGATCTACTTTGTGGGGGGCTTTGCGCTGAGCAAAATATTTTCCAAGTCCAAGATCGGTACCTGGTTCCCTTCCAAGTAGGCCGTCCACCGATCTGCGCTTCCCAGGCGTGCCGCTGGCGCTGCCTGGGTACCCTTTTTGGGCCGACCAGCGGCCCGTATGTGATAGACCTAAGTGCCTTTTCTCATGAAAGATAAGATATTCATCATCGGCATCGGGGGGACCGGCATGCGCTGCCTGGAGTCCTTTGTGCACCTCGCCGCCATGGGCATGCTCGACGAGACCGAGATCGAGATGCTCGCCCTCGACACCGACCGCGACAACGGCAACTTTCGCCGCCTCGCCGATCTGGTCGACACCTATCAGAAGTGCAAGGGCGTGGAAAAGCAACAGTATGCCCTTTCGCAGACTTTTTTCTCGGCCAAGATCAATTATTACCAGTACAGCCCGGACTACGCCAAGCAGGAGACGGGCAACTTTGTGCGGATCACCGGCTATGGCGACCTGAAGTATCAGGATGAGAAGCAGGCGCAGCTCGCTGACCTCCTCCTGACGGCCAATACCCGCGAGTTTGACCTCAAGCACGGCTACCGGGCCCAGACGCACCTGGGCTCCTTCCTGATGTATCACAACATTCTGGAAGAGGTCAAGACCAACCACGACGGGCAGCTTGCCCGCTTTATCAATGCCCTCATCACCGCCAATCAGTCTATCTCGCCCAAGGTCTTCGTGCTGGGGTCGGTCTTTGGCGGGACGGGCGCCTCGTCCATCCCGGTCATCCCCAAGGCCTTCAATGCCGCCGCCAATGTGCTGGCACCCGGCATCGGCCTGCGCAATGTCCTCTTTGGCTCGGTGCTGCTCACCAGCTACTTTACCTTCCAGGCCCCAAGCGGCGATTACCTCGCCCGGCAGCGGGTGGTGGCCACCGCTGAGAAGTTTGCCCTTAACTCGCAGGCGGCCATGATGTTCTACAATGAGGACAAGACGGTCAAGAAGACCTACCAGAAGTTTTACATGTTGGGTACGCCTACCATGGACTTCTCGACCGACATCGACAGCAGCGAGCCGCTGACTGGCGGCGGCAAGCAGGAAAACAATTCCCATTACATCGAGCTCTTTGCCGCCTTTGCTGCCTACGACTTTTTCCATTCCTCGGTGGATGAGCTGACGAGCATCAAAAACAGTGCAGAGGGCGTAAAGTACTTCTACCGCACTGTCTCGGCCGACGGGACGCTGGACTTTGGCGACTTTGTCGATGCGAGTACCGAAGCCGAGTTTGCCAAGCGCTTTGGGATGCAGACGGTGATGTCCCATCTCGTCACCCTGGACGACTTCTTTGGCGCTGCCCAGAGCGGCAGCATGCTGCGCGACAACATTTCGGGCTACGAAGACATCGACGTTCGCGAGGTGGAGGCCATGCAGAAGTACTACCAGATGTTCAACTTCCGGGTCGACAACGGACAGGTGCGCGACGGCTGGCTGCGCCAGCTCTATGTGTCGACAGGTGGAGGTGATAAGTTTATGTTCCGCCCTGAAATGTTTGGGGCCACGACCGAGCGGGAACTACGTAAGTTCAGCTACAACAACCGCCTCTACAAGACCGACTACGAGAAGAACAGCTTCAAGACCGGGCTTTTTGGCAGCCCCTTCAACTCCTTCAAGGAGGCCTTCAAGGGCCGGGCCGACGATCCCGATGTCCCCAACAAGTGCGAGAAGCTGACCAAGCGCATGTATGCCGCCCTCTGTGACCTCTACGGCTTCAAGTAGGCCTTCCTTTCTCCCATCAACGAATCACGATACATAACGATATGGAAACCAAAGCGCTCCTGATCAGCAACAGCAGCTCCACCAAGTCGGGGAAGCGAGGGGTATGGCATACTTTCGAAGAGGCGCAGCCCTATATCCAGGGCATCGATACCAACATTGACAAGGAAGAGGTCGATGCCGCCACCCTCAACGCCCTGGTGTCGGGCATTCCGTCGCCCTGGGCCCGGGCCCGTCTCTTTGGCTTTGCCTTTCCCTACACCCAGGTCGAGGCCAATATCAAGCGCTCCGGGCTGGTCGAGTTTTACGAGGAATTGCTCTCCGAGTGGAAAGGTCTTTTGGCCTGTCTGGCGCTCTTTCCGGATCGCATCCAGGTGAGCGCGCCGATTACGCTGGATTTCAAGCAGGAAACCCCGCCTTTTCACATCCCAGCTGCGCTGGGGCGCATGCTCTTTGAGGACCACGACTTGTGGTCCGATCCGGACCGGCTCGCCGCCGAGCCCGACACGCGGCCTTTTATTCAGCTGATCTACTACGCCGGTCAGCTGGTCGGGGCGACGTCGCCTTATTCGCTCATCTTCACCGGTGTCGACTATGCCAACCTACGCGAGGCCAGCGACATGCCCTGGTACCGCAACGGGGCCTTTACCGATCCGCTGCCCTTCCTGGGCAATGATCAGAAGCAGAAGCTTTA
>RFHL01000628.1 GCA_003696875.1 Bacteroidota bacterium
AGGCAGGAGTGATCATGGGGGAGAGGTCAGAAGAGAGAGGGCAGTGGAATGGACCACAGGAGCGGGAGGTAAGCGCAGCGGGGCCTAGCGGGTGCCAAAGATGGCACTACCTACCCGCACGTGGGTGGCCCCTTCGGCGATGGCGAGCTCGAAATCGCCAGACATGCCCATGGAGAGGATCTCCATGCGCAAGCGGGGATGAGTCAGGGTCGCAAACTGCTCAGACGCCCGCCGCAAGCGGCGGAACTGGCTCCGGATCAGATCCTGATCGTCGGTAAAAGCGGCCATGCCCATGAGTCCGCGCACCCGCACATGCGGGTAGCGGTCCAGATCGGCGAGGATCTCGCCGGCGCGGGCCTCATCGAGGCCCGATTTGCTGTCTTCCTCCGAAATGTTGAGCTGTAACAGACAGTCGATCTGCCGGCCGACCTTGCCGGCCTGCTTGTCGATCTCGGCCAGCAGACGGGCCGAGTCCACCGAGTGGATCAGGTGTACATAAGGGGCAATGTACTTGACCTTGTTGCGCTGCAGGCTCCCGATGAGGTGCCAGCGCGCCTCCGGTAGCAGCGGCTGCTTTTCCTTCATCTCCTGCACCCGGTTCTCGCCAAAATCGAGCTGTCCGGCCGCAAAGGCCTCCTCGATCAGCGGCATGGGCTTGGTCTTGGAAACAGCGACAAGATGCACCGTCCCGGGATCACGCCCGGCGGCCCTGGCCGCCGCGTCGATCTGCTGTCGGATGTGATTCAGGTTGTGAGCGATGGACATAGGCAAATGGACTCCTGATTTGCCTCAAATTTACGACCCTTGGGGCGAAAAAGGCAGAAAATCTCTTTTTTCCCTTTTCGCACCAGCGAAACGCCCGCCGCCAACGTCTGATGCATGTAGGCACAAGCCATCCCCCACCGCGGGGCTACCTTCGAACCGCTTTGTTCAACCCATACTCTATTTTCTTGAAGAGATGAAAAAATCCCTATTCTCCCTCCCCCTGCTGACCGCGCTTCTGATGACCGTTTTCAGCGGCTGTATCCAGGACCGATGCGAGCAGACCATGACCTTTTTTAGGTATGAGCCGGTCTACATGAGCTACTCGGACCTGCGCTCGTCCATCGGCAACGAAGATGCCCGCCCGCTCGAGCAACCCGGCAAGTTGTACTTTAAAGATGCCTACATCTTCGTTTCCGAAGTTGATGAGGGCATCCACGTGATCGACAACAGCGACCCCAGCAATCCGCAGCCGCTCACCTTTATCCGCATTCCCGGCAACCGGGATCTGGCCATCAAGGGCAACGTGCTCTATGCCGACAGCTACATCGACCTGGTGGCGCTGGACATCAGCGACCCTACCGCCGTTACGGAACTCTCCCGCACCGCGAATGTATTTCCTTATGGCATGCACCACCCCGGCCTCTGGGCCGATGAGAGCCAGGGTGTAGCCATCGATTTCATTGAGGAAGAAGTCACCGAAACCGTCGACTGCCGCAACAACGGCGGCTGGAGCATCCCCGGGCGCAACTTCTTCATGATGGAAGATGCCATGCTGGTGTCCGTCGCCTCCTCCAACTCCTCACTCCCCCGCACCAACGCCGCTGGCGGTGAGATCGCCGCCGGTGTAGGGGGCTCCATGGCCCGCTTTACCCTGGTCAACAATTATCTCTACACCGTAAGTACCTGGGAGCTGGTAGCCTTCAACCTTGACGATTTGGCCCACCCCACCGAGCGCAGCCGTACCAGCCTCTCCTGGGATGTGGAGACCATCTTCCCCATGAACAACAACCTCTTCATCGGGACCATGCAGGGGATGATCATCATGCAGCTAGACAATCCTGAGCAGCCCACCTTCCGGTCGGAGTTTCGCCACGCCAATGCCTGTGACCCGGTGGTCGCCGAAGGCGACTATGCTTTCGTCACCCTGCGCGACGGCACCGAGTGCCAGAACTTCACCAATCAACTCGAGGTGGTCAACATCTCTAATCTGAGCAATCCCTGGCTGGTCAAGACCTACCCCATGCACAACCCCCACGGGCTGGGCATCCGGAACGGCGTCCTCTTCATCTGCGACGGCGACGATGGCCTCAAGGTCTATGACGCCAGCGACGTCATGGCCATCGACCAAAATCAACTGGCCCACTTCCCCGACATCCACGCCTTCGACGTGATCCCGCTTTACAGCATCCTGCTCATGATCGGGGAAGATGGGCTGTATCAGTACGACTACTCGGACCCCACCAATATCCAGCAGATCAGCTTCATCCCCGTGGAGCGCGAATAAGTCTTCTCCTTCACCACGCCTCCCACCCAGGCCGGGTGGGGGGCTTTTTGTTCCCTGGTTTCCCATGAAAAACAAGTCCTTTCTCACCGCCCTGGGCGTAGGCATCTGCCTGCTCACCCTGCTGCTGCTCGGCAGCAGCTGTCAATCCGACCCGCAAATTCACCCGCTGCTGGGCCGCTATACCGGCGAACTCATCATCGAGGACGCCTCTGCCTCCGAGGACGACTCGCTGCGCTACCGCATCGTCCATCATCTCCAGCCCCCTTGGTCTCTCAAGCTGAAAGCGGGCAGTTTTTCCCGGCCCTACGACGGAGCCGACGCGTGTACCGGCAGTTGGGAGGTATCCGGCGACGAAATCACCCTGACCAGCGGTGCATGCGGCTGCTGGTGCCAATGCCTGCCCAATGTCGACTGCGGCGGGGACCCCATTTTGGGGACCTTCACCTATACCCACGAGCCCGAGACGGGCGAGCTGACCCTCTTCCGGGAGGAGACCTGGACCCGGGAATTTGCGGACACCCTGTACCGCTATGGCCGCCGGGTGACCATCCGGCTGCAGCCGGAATAGGAGTCTGTTCCGGTCTTGCTGATTTTTCCCGATATTGCGGAAAAGCCCTCAGCTATGGTTCACGATTTCAACCAGCTTGATCTGGAGCGCCAGTACTCCTATGCCGACTACCTCACCTGGAAGTTTAGCGAGGTCGTCGAGCTCATTCGGGGCCGGATTCATCGCATGTCGCCAGCCCCCAACCTGGAGCATCAGCGGGTAGTAAGTCGGCTCCATGGTATGATCTTTCACCATATTGAGGGAGGCGGATGCGAAGTGTTTACGGCTCCCTTTGACGTGCGCTTGCCCTTACCCCAAAAGCAAATCCGCGACGACAAGATCGACACCGTGGTCCAACCCGACCTCTGTGTAGTCTGTGATCCTGGCAAACTGGACATGCGGGGCTGTCTGGGTGCCCCGGATTGGGTCATTGAAATTCTCTCCCCCGCCACTTCCCGCAAAGACTTCACCGACAAATATGAGGTATATGAACATGCCGGGGTGGGAGAATATTGGATTATCCACCCCCACGAGCAGACGCTATGGGTCTACGTACGCGACGCTGCAGGGCAATTCCAAGGACAGCAACGCCCTTACCTGAGGGGAGACCGGGTACCTTCCCACACCTTTCCGGGCTGGCAGGTAGACCTTGACCGGGTCTTTCCCGAAGCCGACTAAGCCGAGCTTCCCAAAATACCAGCAGGCCCCGCGCTCCAGATCGGAGGCGGGGCCTTTGCTATGTGGGCCATGCCTTTCCTACCAGCGGATCAGGGCTGATCCCCAGGTAAAGCCGCTGCCAAAGGCCGCGAGGCAGATGAGGTCACCATCCTTGACCAGCCCCTTTTCCCAGGCCTCGTTGAGGGCGATGGGGATGGACGCGGCGGTGGTGTTGCCGTATTTCTGGATGTTGTTGAAGACCTTTTCTTCGGGAAGCTGCAGGACATGCCGCACGGCTTCGGAGATGCGCAGGTTGGCCTGGTGAGGCACGACGAGATCGAGATCCGAAGGCTCCATTCCGTTGGTTTTCAGTGCCTCCATGATGACCGCAGGAAACTTCTCTACGGCAAACTTGAAGACATAGCGGCCATTCATCACAGGGTAGATGCCCCGGTCATCGATCATCTCGTGGGTGATGTGGCGGGGTTCATGTCCCGAGGGCTTGAGTACCGCCAGGCGCTCGGCATGCTCGCCATCGGCGTGCAGGTGGGTGGAGAGAATGCCCCGGCCTTCTTCTTCGGTCGCCTGCAGGATGGCCGCCCCGGCGCCGTCGCCAAAAAGGACCGTCACATCGCGGCCTTCGTCGCTAAAGTCCAGCCCGGAGGAGTGAATCTCCGACCCTACGACGAGGACATTTTTGTACATGCCCGTCTTGATAAACTGGTCCGCAATGGACAGGCCATAGATGAAGCCCGTACACTGGGTGCGGATGTCGAGGGCAGGAATGGCCTGAGCATTGAGGCCCAACTCCCGCTGCAGCAAGACGCCTGAACCCGGAAACATATAGTCTGGGTTGAGGGTGGCAAAAACGATAAACTCGATCTCACTGGCATCCATGCCGGCCCGCTCCAGGGCCATGCGGGCAGCATTAGCCCCCATATTGGCGACCGTATCCTTGCCAGGGGTAAAATAGCGACGCATCTTGATGCCGGAGCGCTCCTGAATCCAGGCATCGGAGGTATCCATGCGCTGGGCCAGGTCGTCGTTGGTCACGACATTTTCGGGAACGTAGTAACCCAGGGCGGCAATTTTCGCACGAGGCATAAGCAGAGATTAAAAGTGGAGTAGAGCCTTGCCGATCGACCTGCCTGTGAAAGAAAGCCCTTGGCCGACAAGGAAAATTAATTCGAAAAATACGACCCTCCCCGCAGAGATACAAGGTTGATGTCCGCTGGCTTCTGGCCTGACTCCCCGAGGAAAGAAAGGTCTGTCGCCCGGGCGTCATATCTCTTTGGACAGAGATGCGTATCTTTGAGAAAAGTCTTTTCCGAATTCATCTCTGATCCTATGCGCATGTTGTGGAAAATATGGAGCCTCACGGCCCTGGTTGGCCTCACGCTCACCTTCATGAGTACCCGCCCAGCCCCGGCGCCCCCCGCCAAAATCCAGTGGCTGAGCATCGAAGAAGCCGCCGCCCAGGCGCCGGTTACCGGCAAAAAGATCATGGTGGATCTCTACACTGACTGGTGCGGCTGGTGCAAGCGGATGGACGCAAATACCTATACCGACCCTGAGCTCGTGGCCTATATCAACCAGCACTATCTCCCGGTCAAGTTTGATGCCGAGCAAAAAGCCGATGTGGTGGTCGGTGGGCAGACTTTCTCGTACCTCCCCAACGTGGGCCGCCGAGGCGTGCATGAGCTCGCTATGAAGATGATGCAGGGCCGCCCCTCCTACCCCAACACCGTCATTCTCGATTCCAACCTGGCCATGCTCACCAATGTCCCGGGCTACATGGGTCCGGATGAACTGGGCATGATCCTGCGCTTCCTCGGCGAGGACATCTACAAGCATACCTCCTGGGATAGTTACCAGGCCCAGCAGAAGGCTCAGAACGCACAACGCTAGCCAGCGATTTTTTCCTTACCTTTGCCCCGCGCGCCGGGGCCTGCACACAAACGGCAGTTTCTGGAATTCTCTCCGGAAACTGCCATTTTTTTCCCGACCCGTGCCACTTTGTCAATGGCATACATTCTGTGCATATAGCCCCGAATTATGGCTAAACGATTCCCCCGATTTTGGGCCAAAACATCCAAGGTTATGCAAGAAGACCTGAAAGATAAAGAACAGGAGACACCGGAGGTAGACGCTCAGGAGGTCGATCCCCAGGCGGAAACGCCTCAAGTTGAACAGGAAGAGCAAGCAAAGGAAGGCCAATCGGAGCAAGAAGCTCCTACCGACGAGGTATCTTTTGGCAGCCTGGAAGAGGCCATGGAGGCCCTCGCCAACCTGCAACTCAAGCTGCGTACCACCGAAGCTGCACTCAAGACCCAGCAAGAACAGTACCTGCGCCTGCAGGCCGACTTTCAGAATTTTCGCAAGCGCAAGGAGCGGGAGACCACCGACATGATCCGCTTCGCCAATCAGGATCTGATTCGCGAGTTGCTCCCGGTCCTCGACAACTTTGACCGCACGCTGGATGCCATCGAAAAAACTGACAACCTGACAGCCGTCAAAGAAGGCATCGCGCTGGTGGATCAGAGCATGAAGCGTCAGCTCCAAAAGATCGGCCTGGAACCGATCGAGGCCAAGGGCAAAGAGTTTGACTCTACCTGGCACGAAGCCGTGACCACCATCCCCGCCCCGGATGAATCCCAGCAGGGAATCGTGATGGACGAAATCGAGAAAGGCTACAAGCTCAAGGAGCGGGTGATC
>RFHL01000629.1 GCA_003696875.1 Bacteroidota bacterium
CCCAGGTCGGGGACGACGACATCAACTGGTCCTGGCTCAGTGGTGCCACCCCATCTAGCAATACGGGCCCCGCCGGGGCCTTTTCCGGCACCTACTATGCCTACATAGAAGCCTCTTCGCCCAACTACCCCGGCAAGGAAGCCAGCCTGATGAGCCCCTGCTTCGATTTCTCCGGCATGAGCAATCCCCAGCTGTCCTTTGCCTATCACATGTACGGGATCGATATGGGCACCCTCCGCCTCGAAGCCAGCAGCGATGGTGGGCAGACCTGGGGCACGCCCCTCTGGAGCCGGACAGGCAATCAGGGAAATGCCTGGCAACAAGACACCGTCGACTTGTCCGCTTTTGTAGGCCAAACCAGCGTGCGCTTCCGCTTTCGGGGAACCACCGGGATTGACTACACCTCTGATATCGCCCTTGATGCGCTGCATCTGGAAGGGACCAATTTTTCCTGCCAGAATCCCGTGCCCCTCGCCTGCGGCGATGTTTACAGCGGCACAACCAGCGGAGCGAGCAGCGGCGCCTCGGCTTACAGCTGCTCAAACTGGAACGAAAACGGCCCCGAAGTCGTGCATACCGTCACCCTGGCCTTTCCGGCCGAGATCACAGCCACGCTTTCCAACCTGAGTGTGGACCTGGATGTGTTCATCCTGGACGCCTGCTCGGCCCAGAGCTGTGTGGCCTACGGAGACACGAGCGCTACCCTGACCAACGCCCAGCCCGGCACCTACTACATCGTGGTTGATGGGTACAATGGCGCAAGTGGGGATTATACCCTGACGATCTCCTGCCAGTGCCTGATGAGCATTGCCGCATTCCCTTATCTGGAAGGCTTCGAATCGGGCGCGGGCGGCTGGGCGGCCCAGGGGAGTGGCAGCAGTTGGGCCTTGGGCACCCCCGCCAAAACCCTCATCCAGGGTGCCGCCAGCGGCACCAATGCCTGGGTAAGCGGGGGGCTCGGAGACGATCCCTACCATTCCCCCGAACAATCCGGCGTCTACAGCCCCTGCTTTGACTTCAGCACCCTGAGCCAGCCCCGGCTGGAGATGGACATCTGGTGGGATCTGGAAGATGGCGTCGACGGCGTGGTGCTGCAGGCCAGCACCGATTGCGGCAGCAGCTGGACCACCATTGGCAGCTATCAGG
>RFHL01000630.1 GCA_003696875.1 Bacteroidota bacterium
ATTTTGCCCAGGTGGCCTGCACCCAGTAAGCCGACACGAATCATGGAAGCGGAGAGACTTTGAGAGCCGAGAGAGGAGACCGAAGAAGCTTGCCACAGGTCCCTACCCCCAGAGCCATCAATTCGTCCCTGTGGGCGGGGCATAGCGCTTGTTCGCCCTTGCAAGAAACAAGACTTTCCGCTTTTTCGCTACCGCAATCTCGGCTAGTAGGCTGGCTCCTTGGCCCCCGCATAAAACTCCCCTTCCCGCTCAAAACGCACAACGCATCACGCACAACTCCCTACGCAGGCACGGCCACTTGCAGTTCCCTGCGCAAAAAGATGAGAGAGCGCCGCATATGCGTCTCCACCGTTTTGATCGAGAGGTTAAGCCGCTCGGCGATCTCGCGGTATTTCAGGCCCTCATCCCGGCTGAGGCGGAAGATATACTGCCCTTGCGGGGGCAGGGCCGAGATCGCGGCCTCTACTTTTTCCAGCGTTTCGTGGTAGATGATCATGTCCTCCGGCGAAGCATCCTCACAGGCATTGTCTGGAAACGAACAGGTGGGTTGCACCATGCGGTCCCGCTGCCGCCGGCGCAGGTAATCCAGGCTTTGGTTGCGGATCGCGGTGAAGAGGTATGACCGCAGGCTGCCCCGGAGCTCCAACTGCTGACGGCTCTTCCAGATCTTGATGAACACATCGGAAACAATTTCCTCGGCCAGGATTTCACTGCTGCTGAGCTTGAGGGCGTAGAGCCGCAGGGAGGGCTGATAACGATGAAACAGCACTTCAAAAGCCTGGTAGTCGTCATGCTGACAGACGCGGGCGAGCAGATCGTGTTCGTCGTGATACAAGTTCATAGGGCAGTAGTTCTAAAGGCAGAAAAGCAAGTGATGCAACCGATTGCACAATTTGGGCAAATTAACGAGGGTTCTGGCGCAGCGAAGACCCCCGGACGATGAGCTCCGGCGTGAGCACCGTGCGGCGGGGCACGTATGGATCCCCCTGATGGTCAAATTGTTCCAAAAAAATTCTGGCGGTGGTCTGGCCCATCTGCCGGCTATGTTGCTCGACGGTGGTCAGGCCAGGTTCGATCATGGAGGTAAATGGCTCGTTACTGAAACCGGCGATGGCGACGGCTTCGGGAATCGCAATTCCGCGGGCCTTGAGGGCTTGCATAGCGCCTACGGCAGCATAGTCGCTGGCCGAGAAGATGCCATCAAATGGCTCTCCGGCTTCGAGCAATGCGGTGATGCTGTCATGACCGGCATCCTGCTGCAGCGAGCCAGGCAAAATTTGGCTGGTCTCCAGAGGCAGGCCATGCAGGCGGTGGGCATCTTCGAAGCCCCGCTGCCGGTCGCGGTAGATGTTGAGGTGGGCAGGGCCGGCGAGGTGAATCACCCGGCGGCACCCCTGCTCGATCAGGTGCCGGGTCGCCTGATAGGCGCCCCGGTAGTCGTCTATCACCACAGCACTGGCCGGCAGGCTCTCGGGCACCCGGTCAAAGAGGACGAGAGGGGTATTTCGGTCAATAATTTGCTGAAAATGAGAGAAATCACTGGTGCCTTTTCCGACCGAAACGATAATCCCATCGACCTGTGTGCGCAGCAGCACCTGCACATTGGCCGCTTCTTGCTCCTGCATCTCGTGCGACTGGCACACCATCACCGCATAGCCAGCTTCATTGGCGACTTCCTCAATGCCTCGCACCACCGAAGAGAAAAAGCTCCGGTTGATGGTGGGCACCATCACGCCCAGCAGCGAACTCCGCCCCCGCCGCAGGGCGGCGGCGAGGTGATTATGTTGGTAGTTCAGCGTACTCGCCATCCGCCAGACCGCCTCCTTGGTGGTCTGTGAGATGCGCGGGTGGTTGTTCAGCGCCCGCGAGACGGTCGATGGCGTCACATCCAGCGCCTTGGCGATGTCATGGATGGTGGGACTGTTTTTGCGTTGCGCCACAAGTGTACAATCGATTGCACCAATGTAACCAATTCCTTTAGAAAGAAGCAAGCAGAATTTTGTTTCTACCTACTGAAGAGGGAAAAATTAGATGCAAAGGATTGCGCGAATCGGGCTCATTCGGTTGCAGGCAAACCGTAGCCATAGCGGGCCAGGACGGCCCGCGCCGCTTCGCTCTGGAGGAAGGCTTCCAGTGCTTCGCTGCCCGGCTGGGCGGCGCGCAGCCGGCAGATGCCGTGGGGGATCCCCCCGCCGGCCGCAGCCGGCAAGGGATGCCAGAGCCCCAGGCTCTGGAGCTCGGGCGCCGTTCGGGCCGAGACGGCCGTGAAGGCCAGGTCGACCGCCCGGGCGTAGATGTAGCGATTTACCTGCCCGATGTTTTCGCCAAATACCAAGCGGGAAGACAGAGCGGCATCCAGGCCTTCCTGCTCCAGCCAGCTCAGGGCCGCCCGCCCATAAGGCGCGAGCTCAGGGTTGGCAATGGCTACCCTGCCTCCGGCAGGCAGGTCCCTGATGTAGGCCATCAGGTCGTTGCCGGGCAGGCTGTCCCGGCTCCAGGCGATGAGTTGCCCATAGGCGAGCACTTCTGGCGTCCCGCTGGTGAGTCCTTCGGCGGCCAGGGCCTGGGGATACTTCATGTTCGCCGAGAGGAAGAGGTCAAAGGGAGCTCCCTGCCGGATTTGGGCGGTGAGCACCCCGGAAGAGGCCGTGATGACTTCCACCGGCAGGCCGGTCTGGGCTTCGTAGGCGGCGGCGAGCTCCTGCAGGGGCAGGCTCAGATTGGCCGCGACGGCTATCCGGAGGGCCCGGGGCTGCTGGCAGGCCAGGAGCAAGAGCAGAGGCAGGAGGCGCAGCACCTTCATGATCAGGCAGGCTTGGTATCGATCTCGTTCGAGTCCGCCTGCCGGGGGCGGGGCGGCCGGAAGATACACTCCAGGATCTTGCGGGTGATGAGGTAGGTGGGTTTCACCCCGGTAGGACCCAGGCTGCCGGAGGCCAGCGTGCTACCACTGATCAGGGGATTGTCCGAGGCGTAATAGGCATAGCGCAGGATCACGTCGCGGCGGATGTTTTTGCGGATGAGCGCGGCCGACTGTATGGCCTTCTGGTAATGAGCGCCTTCCATCTCCAGGCCGATGGCTCCCCAGCTGGATTCGTGAAAATACACCAGCACATCGCGGTTTTGCAGAGAGGTCCCCAGCACACTGATCATGGGACCGGCCAGGACCTTGACCCCCTGTCCGGCGAAGTCCTCAGGCCGGAAGTCGTTGGTGATGGGGTAGTTGTCGGCCGTGCCTTCGAAGATGTGCGCATTGGGCACCATGATGTCGCCCTTTCCCCCTTCCAGAATGCCAGCCTTACCCATGATGGAAATGGACGCCACCGGCACAGGCAGGCGCTTGCCTCCCTCGTCAAAGGGTTTGAGCAACTCGTCCATGGTCTCATAGGCTTGCTCACCGAAGGCATAGTCCATCACAATCAGGACGGGTTTTTCCCGGGCGAGGTATTTGGCGTCGGCCTTGAGGCTGGGGGGCAGCTTGCCGGCCTTGAGCCGGGCGGTATCAAAGATCTGCACCGAAATATTGGTGCCAAAGGGGTCGTCGAGGCGGTGCATACCGTGGCGCAGGGCGTACTCGTGTACGCGCTGTCGCAGTTCGCCGTTTTCTGGCTGGCTGAGCAGGAGCGCGAGCTCCTCCAGCGGGGCCTGGGGATACTCCTTTTGCAGGGCGGGCAGGGCATAGAGCGTGTTCATCACGCTGTGGAGGTTGGCACTGATGATGTGCAGCGGCCGATCAAAGAGCTGCTGCTGCAGCAGGTAGGCCTTGATCTGGTCGGCCCAGCGCTCGCCGTAGATGTGGTGACCGATCCGCTCCCGCAGGGTAGGAGAGAAGCGAATGTGGCGGTCTTTGCTCTCCAGTTCTTCCTCCATGGCCAGGCGGCCCAGCCAGTACACGGCATGAAAAAGGCCGTTGTTGTCGCTGCCATGCTCCTCCAGGCGCAGCCAGGCCTGCCGGGTCTCGGCAAAGGTCTGGCCGAGGATGGTGCTTAGATGGGTGAAGGCCACCTCGCGGTTGGCCTCGTGGACGCTCACCTCTCCCTGTACGATTTCCTCCAGCTTGCGCCACTCCAGCGACACATCGCCGCTTTCGTCCAGGACATGGTTTTTGATTTTCTCTGCCTCCATATACATGAAGGTCAGGTGGGTGAGGATATCGTAAATCTCGGAGCGGCCCCGTGTCACCTCAATGAGCATATGTTCCTGATCGATGCGGTAGCAGTTGCGCCGCCGGGCGTTGGGCATGATGACCTCAAAGCTGGAGTCGCTGTAGCCCTCTTCGGAAATCAGCGTGATAAAGCGGCACTCCTCGATGCCGCGCGGCAGGCGGTCCAGGATGTAGACGAGTCCGGCGAGCTCTACCTTGTCCGGGTCGCCCATGGAACCATAGATTTCGGGACTCAGCGTCAGCAGGGCTTCGGTCAGAACCTCTCCGGGTGCCCCAAGATGCGAGTAACTACCGCTGTTGAAGAGGTGCCGCATCTCGATGTACAGCCGCTCAATGGCAGCGCGGGCTTCACGGGCTCGGGAAAGGGTGAGGTCGGTCATAGAGAAATGATTTGGACCTCAAAAGTACGATTTCGCGGGGATTTTTGGGTGATTCTTTGGTGACAGAAGCATTTGTTCTTCTTGTCCCTGTGAAGCATTTCTCCCAATCTTTCGTATCTTTTCATAACGCTTTTCTTCCGGAAGAATCATCATGCCAGCCCCGAACAGAGAGATTATTGATGCACACTCCTGGCGTTTCGGAAAGGTATGTTGGGTCCAATTTGACTTTTATGCAGGATCAGACGATTCACCAACAATTTGAACAGATGCCGCCTGCTCTGAAGCAGGAAGTTCGGAACTTTATGGAGTTTCTACTTAGGAAGTATCATTTAGTTCCCAAGCGTCCCGTCTTTGGGAGTGCAAAGGGAAAGTATGAGCTGGCCCCAGATTTTGATGAGCCACTGGAGGATTTCAAAGAATACATGGAATGAAATACCCCGTGGGACACGCACACGTTTTTGTGGTGGGTATCGGGTAGCAGTCATATGAGCTCCCGGGCTAGGGCTATCATTGAGGAAGCCGATCACGAGCCTTGGTTGAGTGGCAAGTCTGTGGGAGATATCTATTAAATCTGCTTTGGGTAAACTGGCCGTGGCGGGTCCCTACGAAACCGTTATGGATGATGTGAATAACAATGGGATATGGGTTTTACCCATTTCTTTTCCTCATACCCTTCAGCAACATCAGCTGCCCTTTCATCATCGGGATCCCTTTGACCGGATGCTCATTGCCCAGGCAATCGTTGAGGGGATTCCTATTTTGAGTGCAGATTCGAAATTCGATGCTTATTCCATATCTCGGGTATGGTGAGTTCTCCTTCTGCAGGAGTATGTATGGCTAATCCTAGCCGGAACTGACCCGGGCAAGCTTGAACCGGGTCCGTTAGCTAACGGGAAGATGAGCCCCCTACCGATCCCGGTAATAGGCCCCTACAAACTGGGTCACCTGGCTGAAGATCGGCTTGGTAAACTCGATGAAAAGGTCCTGGGGCGGTGGGTTGGGGGACTCGCGCTGCTTGCGCATGTATTGCTTGTCTTCGTCATTCAGGGCGCGCTTGTCGCCCTGGAAGAAGCCCCAGCGGTCTTCCCAGATAAAGGTCCCCGGGAATTTGCGCTGGGTGAGGACCGCCCCCGTCCGCGCATCCAGGATGCGCAGGTCCAGCAGCCCCCCGGAGCTGATCTCCTTGCGGAAGCGATGCACCTCGGCTTCGACCTTGCCATAGACGTCCACCGTGGAGTCCTCGGTGACCTTATGCGTGCCCACCACCACGCTATCCCGGATGCGCTGGGCGACGGTTTCCTTCACATAGGCCTGCCCGACGACAAAGTCGTCGAAGGACATCTGCAGGATGTGGTCGGGATCCCGGCTAAGGGCCTGTGTCTCGGTGACGGTCACAAAGCGGACAAAGGGGCTGAAGGGCGCCGTGGCGAGGTACTCGGTGAGCTGATTCTCAAAAAATTCATTGGAAAGGGCGAGGCTGCGCGAGTGCATGGGGATCGGCTCGATCTCCACGATCAGGGTGGCGTAGGACTGTGCCTCCAGCATGAGTCGCTCGCTGTCGCGATAGCCCGGGCGCAGCTCCAGCGCCCGCTGAAAATGGGCGTAGGCCTCCTTGGCCCGCTCGCGATCGCCGGCCTTGCCGGCGGCGAGGGCCTGATTGCCCATTGTGTAGCGCACCTCAGCGGCCTGCCGCAGCGCCTGATTGTAGTCCGTCTGGAAGTTTTGCGGATTGCGTATCACCTGCCGGGCCGCCGGGGCCCGCTGGATCTCGTCGTAGGCCCGGTTGAGGACCTCGTAGTACCGCACCACCCGCTCCCAGCGGAGCGGGTCCGGGCTCAGCTTGGCATCGTTTATTTCGCCCTGCAGGGTGGCGACCATGTCGGGGTAGGCCTGACGCAAGGTCTCACGGGACTTCTTGTTGTTGGGCGAGCGCCGCAGGCGCTCGATGGAGTTGAAGACCGCGGTCTCGTAATCGCCGCGCTCATAGGCCTTTTTGGTGGTCCGGCAGGCAGGGAGCAAGGCGATCAGGAGCAAAAGCGCGGGGAGGAGTATGTGTCGGTGCATGATGAAATATTGGAGGCTTCAAGATAACCAAGTGATCGAAAAATTCCTTTCAAGAATCTCGCCAGCCTAACATGATATATGGCGCTCCACCGGGAACAGGGGAGGCTAGATAATGGGTAACAAATTGATTATAAGTATTTTGTGTATTTTCCTTTCTCTTGGGTGAATGAAAGAACGTGCCCGTCGGCTGAGCCAGCGTGCCTAGAGCCAGCGGCTCAGCACCGCCCAGACTTTTTCGTAAGTCTGGTCCCAGGAAAAGGATTGCCGTTGCCGCCGCCCGGCGGCGATGAGGCCCTCGCGCAGCCCGGGCTCGTGGTGCAACCGCAGCCAGGCCTGCGTGATACTGTCGACGTCGGTGGGGTCCACCTGTAGAGCCGCCGGACCGGCCACCTCGGGCATAGCCGAGGTGGCACTGCAGACCACCGGGATATCGCTGTGAAAGGCTTCCAGAATCGGGATGCCAAATCCCTCCAGAAAGGGGATATAGATGAGGCCCTCGGAGGCGCCATAGATGGCGGAGAGAGCTTCGTCCGGAACAAAACCGGTAAAGCGCACCTCCTCCCGAAAATGCATGTTTTCGTAGGTGCGCAGGGCCTCCTGATACTGCCAGCCGGGCCGGCCCACCAGCAGCAAGCGCACCGGCCGGTCTACCTGCGCCCGAAAGGCGTCAAAGGCCTGCAGCAGGTGCACGATGTTTTTGCGGGGCTGTAGGGTGCCTACAAAATGGTAGTAGGGTTGGCCGTCGGTGTAGCGGTCGCGCACGGCCTGCTGCGCGGCCGGGCTACTGGGGGCAAAGGCCCCCGAGGCGCCGTTGTACACGACGCTGATCCGATCGGCCGGGATGCCGTAGCGCTGCACGATGTCGGCCTTGCTGAATTCGGATACAGTGAGCAGATGGGCCGCCCGCCGCGCGTAGCGCGGCGACCAGGTCCGGCAGTAGCGCGAGGCCCAGGCCGGCAGGTCCTGGGGATAGTGCTCGTAGGCCAGGTCATGAAAGACGGGCACCTGCGGCACCCGGGGATGCAGGCTGAGGTAAAATTCGGGAGAGAAAAAAAGATCGGGCTGCAGATGCTGCAGCAGGCGGGTTACCTGCCCGTGAAACCAGGCATGCCACAGCAGCGGATGCCGGGCCGGCGGAAACACCACCCGCGCCTCGACCGGCCCGGGGGGCAGGTGCCCCGGATCGTAGGGCCGGTCAAAGAGGAAGGTGTAGCGCACCTCCGGATGCCGGGTGACCAGGCGGTGGAGCACCTCATACGCAAAGCGGGAGATGCCTTCCAGCCGGCCAGGCAGCAGCAAACGGGTATTGATGACCAGGTGGGGCATAGGCAGTGTCGGGCGGCGGACAGGCAGAACGGGCGGAAAATAGTACCTTTGAGCGGTAATTGAAAGCGCGCAGGGCGCGCTAAACATCCACGGGATATGAACAATCCTCTTTCTTTTTCCTGGCGCAATGACCACCGGGCGTGGCCCGGCCTGATCGGGCTGTTACTTCTCCTCGGGGCCTGTCAGCCCGCTTTAGGGCCAGTCCCGGAGGGACCCTGGCAAGGGAAACTTCACCTGCAGCCGGGCGTGGTCCTGCCCTTTGCCTTCGAGCTCAGGGAGGGCCGGCTCACCCTGATCAATGGGGAGGAACGCCTCCCCGGCGACAGCCTGCGCATTGTGGGGGATTCGGTTTTTGTGCGGCTAGGAGTCTTTGACTCCGAATTTCGCGTCCGACGCCTCGCCTCCGGCCAATGGCAGGGCCATTGGTATGACTACAACCGAAAGGACAACTACCGCATTCCTTTCGAGGCCAGGGTGGGCGAGTACATCCCCCCGATGGCGATGGTCCCGGAAGAAGCCGCCCTCGCTCCCCGCTGGGCAGTGGATTTTAGCCCGGCTACGGACCACCACTATCCGGCCATCGGGATATTCGAGACCGGGGAAAGGGGCCGCCTGACAGGCACCTTCCTCACCGAGACGGGCGATTACCGCTACCTGCAGGGGCACTACACGGTCGACAGCCTCTGGCTGACGACCTTTGATGGTAGCCACGCCTTCTACTTCGCCGCCCGCCGGGCGGGCGATAGCCTGCAAGGCGTCTTTTTGTCGGGAATTCACTGGGAAGAGCCCTGGCTGGCCGTGGCCGATCCGGCCGCGCGGCTGCGCGGCCCCGATTCGCTCACTTTTCTCAAGCCCGGCTATGAACGGGTAGCGTTTACTTTCCCGGATGCGGAGGGGCAAGCGGTATCCCTGAGTGATCCGCGCTTTGCCGGCAAGGTGGTCATCGTGCAGCTGCTGGGCACCTGGTGCCCCAACTGCATGGACGAAACGAAGCTGCTGGCGCAGTGGCATCGCCGCTACCGCGATCAGGGGCTGGAGGTGGTGGGCCTCGCCTTCGAGGCCGGGGGCGATGCCGACCTGGCCTGGACGCGCATCGCGCGCGTCCAGGAAGCGCTGGCGGTGGACTATCCCATCCTGCTGGCGGCCACCGTGACCGATAAGGATACCGCCGCCGCCAGATTACCCATGCTCAATCAGGTTATGTCCTATCCCACCACGATCTTCATAGATCGGACGGGCAAGGTGCGGCGTATTCATACCGGCTTCAGTGGTCCCGGGACCGGGGCGGCCTATGAGCGCTTTGTGCAGAAATATGAGGCGCTGATAGAGGCGTGGTTGGGCGAATACATGCGCTGCCTTGAGGGCTGCACTGTATCACCTACCCTGGCCGGTGGCTACATCTGCGATGCTGTAGGAGGCTGGAATGATGGGTTTCACCCCCAAAGCATGAGCCCCAGGTAAAGCCCTGTCAACACAAAAATTCCTCCCACGGCATAGCGCATGACCCGGTCCACCTTCTGCATGGTGGCAAACAAAACCCCAACACGCTCGGCGCTGTAAGCCAAGAGGAAGGCAAATATCAAGACGGGCAGTCCCGTGCCCAGGGCGAAGAGCAGCGGTAGGCTCAGCCCGGCACTATTTTGCAGGGTCATGGGTACGAGCGTGCCGAAAAACAAAGCGGCACTGTAGGGGCAAAAAGCTAGGGCAAATAACACCCCCAGGAGCGTAGCTCCCCGGTAGCCGGTGAGCTGAAGACGCTGCACCCAGTGAGTGAATCCCCCGACCGGTAGCCTCAGTGGAATGAGTCCAAGCATGACCAAGCCCACCAGAACCAGTAGCGGGGCCAGCCACTTTTCTCCGTGTTGCTGCATAAATCGCGCTACGTGAAAGCGGCTCGCCCCAAAATAGATTATGGCCGCCAGGGCCATGTAGGCCAGTGCGCGCCCCATAGTATAAAGAGCTCCGCTGAGGAGCACGCCTCGCTTGTCCTGAAACCCCTTGGCGATATAGGCGGTGGCCGTCAGATTGGTCGCCAGCGGGCATGGGCTGATGGCCGCCAGCAGGCCCAGGGCAAAAGCGCCTAACAAGGGCCAAGAGGTAGTGGTCGCAAATTCGTGTAGCCATTCCATGGGATTCCGGATCTGGTCGACAATTTGGTTCGAGAGAGGCTGAGTTTTGTATAGGCGAAGATAGGCTTAGCCTTGAAGGTCTCCCTGCGCCAGGAGCGCCTCAATCATGGCTTTTAGTTCGGTCTGAAACTGCTCCCGATCCCACGCCCGTTTAAAGGCGAATTCTGTCACGTCCCGAATTTCTGAGTGGGGGCCTGCCTCCAGATTGAGGATTAGTGTTGTGCCAAATGCTCCGAACCGCTCTGCCAAAGCCGCATTTTCGGGAGCATCGGCGTTGATCAACCGAAACACGATGGTCCCGGCTTCTTGTTCCTCAGCAAAGTAGGTGGATAGGGTTTCCCGGGTCAGCTTTTCGATGGCCAGGCAGGATCGGCAACGGTGCGCCGTGTGAAAGTCCAGGATCTCCAGGCGCGGAGACTCGAGGGGGGTGGCAGCAGCCTGGATGCCTGGGGTATTTGCCGGGGGATTGTCCTGGCAGGCAGCCAGGATAATCCATAGCAAAACGGGGAAAAGAAGAAGTATCCGTTTCATGAGAATAGAAGGTTAAAAAAGAATCCGAGAGAAATGATGCTGAGCGTGACAAGTCCGAAAAAGATGCCGATCAGCTTGAGGGTCATTACTTTTTTCAGGAGGGTCGCCTCAGGTAGGGAGAGCCCTACCACCGCCATCATAAAGGCCAGGGAGGTGCCAAGGGGAACCCCTTTGGCCACAAAGACCTGGATCACCGGGACCATTCCTGCGGCATTGGCATACATGGGCACCGCCAGGACGACCGCCAATGGCACGGCCCACCATTGGTCACCGTTGAGATAGCGAGCAAAAAAGGCTTCAGGTACATAGCCATGCATAGCGGCTCCAATGGCGATGCCGATTACGACGTATAGGGCCACGCCCCGCACGATCCGCCAGGCCTCTTGGGTAATCTCGGGGATCCGTTCCCGAAAAGGCCGGTGCGCTTTTTCCAACTCAACCCTGGCCGGCTGGGTCCAGAGTTGCTGGACCCATTCACTCAGTAGGGGTTCCAGCCGTAGCAGGCTCAGGAGGCGGCCGCTTATGGTGCCGACAAGGATACCGCTAACGGCATAGATGAGCGTCACCTTCACGCCAAACATACCCAGGAACATCGCCAGAGCCACTTCATTCACCAGTGGGGAAGTGATCAGAAAGGAGAATGTTACCCCAAGGGGAATGCCTCCTTTCACAAAACCGATGAACAAGGGCACGGATGAGCAAGAACAAAAAGGCGTGAGTGCCCCAAATATGGAGGCCATAAGATATTCCAGCCCGTAAAGTTGGTGGCGATTGAGAAATGCCCGTAAGCGCTCTACGGGTAGGTAGCTATTCACCGCGCCCATCACCCAGCTGATAAGCATCAGCAGGATGAAAATTTTGACGGTGTCGTAGAAAAAAAACGACATAGCGGCCCCCAGGTGGCTGTCAGCCTGGAGACCGAGCAGATCGTAGACCAGCCATTGGCTGATGTGCTCAAGCCAGACAAACATGATGCTAGGCCGTTAAGAGCTCTTTTACCTTTTGGACAGTGGGCAGGCCACTATGTACCACCCGCTCATCAATCACGATGGCTGGCGTCGCCAGGATGTCATAAGCCATGATGGCCTCGATGTCTTCTACCTTTTCCACAGTGGCTTCCAGATTTAATTCGGCTAAAACGTCGCGTACGCGGGCTTCAGTCGCTTTGCATTTGGGGCAGCCAGTTCCCAGGATTTTGATGGTTTTCATTGTATTAATCGTTTATCGTTTTTGTACGATATGTACATCGCAAATGTACGATGATATACTTGGTAAGCAAGTGATTTTTGTCATCCTGAAAGAAATATGACGGTTTTGTCTGAAGAACCATACCCCACCCTCGCGGCGGCACGGCGATTAACCCAGATTTGGTTTGGTCAAGGGTATAATAAAGACCTGGAACAAGGCCCTTTTGGGACTTTGTTCCGGGCTAGATGGAGGCTGGACGGTACCCCTCCTGGCAGGGAAGGAGAGGGGGATGGCTTGTCAGTCCTCTTGAGGTGTGTGGGGCGGGGCCAACTGCAAAAAGGCTCCAAACAGGGTACGCGCCTCTTCCCAGGTCTGGCGGTTGATGCAGTAGCGCACCCGAGGGGGATCTATGTCTCCCTGGATCAGTCCAGAGGCTTTGAGCTCGGCCAGATGCTGGGACACAGAGGACTGGGACAAGGGGAGGACCTTGACCAGGTCGCCGACGATGCAGCCATCGACCTGATCGAGAAATTGCAGGATCCACACCCTGGCCGGGTGGGCCAGGGCTTTGGCCAGCCGGGCCAGCCGGGTATGAGTATCGGTGTAGGCAGGTTCCATTACAAAGCTTTGGGGAGAAAGGTAGGCTTCTTCGGTTAAGTAGCCAAATCGCGCCCATGGGCGCGGTGCGTACCAAGAAGCGTTTTCCTGATTCAGAACGTAAGGAGAGATCATCATGTGATCCTTCATTCGGCTGGTAAGGCTATCTTTGGGCTAGCATATGCTCAACGTAATAAACGCCATGCTTCCTGATGTCCTCGCTGCCTACGGCCTCCCCGCCGGCCACGTATCCGTCACCCCTCTGGCTGGCGGCCACATCAACGACACCCTGCGGGTGTCGGCGGGTACGCAGGACTATGTCCTGCAGCGGCTCAACACCGAGGTGTTTCGCGCGCCGCTGGCGGTCTGCCGCAACATCGACGCGGTCTGTGCGCGGCTGGCGGAGGAACTGGCCGATGTCCCGGACCGGACCCGGCGTATGCTCACGCCCGTAGCCGGGCGCGACGGGCAAAACTGGCAGGTAGACGCCGGCGGCAACTACTGGCGCCTCTGGCACTATGTGACCGGCAGCCGGTCACAAGAAGTGGTGGACAGCCCGGCCCTGGCCGAGGCCGGGGGGCGGGCTTTTGGGCGTTTTTTGCGGCAGCTGTCGAGTCTGGACCCGGCCACCCTGGCCGATACCATCCCGTACTTTCACGATGCGGCCCGCCGCCGGGCCGCGCTGGCCCAGGCTGAGGCCGCTGCTCCCGCTGACCGCCGGGCGGCGGCGGCAGAACCCCTGGCCGCGGCCGCGGCCTTTGCCTGGATTCCCGACCACCTGCAGGCCTTGCAGGCCGAGGGCCTGCCCTTGCGTGTAACCCACAATGACACCAAGATCAGCAATGTGCTCTTTGACCGGCACACGGGCGAGGCGCTCTGCGTGATCGACCTGGATACCGTCATGCCTGGTACGGTGCTATACGACTACGGCGACATGGTGCGCAGCTTTGTGAGTCCGGTGGGGGAGGACCATCCCGATCTGGACCAGATCGCGGTGGATCCGGCCCGGCTGGAAGCCCTTCACCGGGGCTTTATGGCCGAGGCTGGAGACTTTCTGACGCCGCTGGAGCGGCGGGAGCTATACTTTGGCGGGCAGCTGATGACCTATATCATGGGGGTCCGCTTCCTGACGGACTATCTGGCCGGCAACGTCTATTATAAGGTGGCCTACCCAACGCACAACCTGGTGCGGGCGCGTAATCAGTTTCGCTTGCTGGATCTGCTGACGGCGCAGGCTGGGGCCTGGCAGGGAAAAATCTGATGCGGGGTGATGGCGGACGGGGCGCTAGGTGCCTGGAGGGCCTGGTCCGGAGGAAAACGGAGGACCGAGTCCCGCCTTGCGGGAAGCCCGGAAGGGACGCCGCCGCAGCGCCCTCCCCCTGTTGGGCTGGTTCGGACAGGGATAATCTCGCTTGGTCGGGGTCAGACTTGGGATCAGGGATCGGATGCCGTACCTTTGCGCCGGGTCTGAAAACCAGATGCGGGTGACGGGGGTATGAAGGGCGGGTTTCTAACCGACAGACAGCATGAATAGCTATTTTTCTCTTCGATGGATCGGGCTGATGCTATGCCTGATCGGGGGCAGCCTGGCTGCCCAGCCGGTGACACAGGTCGTACGGGGTACGCTGACGCAGGCTGCCACGGGGCAGCCGGTGGCGGAGGCGACGGTATCGGTCCTGGGCCCGGCCGATCCGATGACCGCGGTCTCGGATAGCGAGGGGCGTTTCCGGCTGGCGGCGGTGCCGGTGGGCCGGCATACGATACAGGTCCGGAAAGAAGGCTACGCGGCCTACACCATTTCGGATCTGGTGGTAGGCAGTGGCAAAGAAGTGGTGCTGGAGGTGGCGCTGGAGGAGGTGCTGTATGAGGCTGGTGCCGTGGAGATTACGGGCAATAGCTCGCGGGACCTGCGCCGCGTGAGTACGCGGGTTTTTACGGTGGAGGAGGCGAAGCGCTTTGCGGCGGTGTATTTTGACCCGGCGCGGCTTGCGGCTTCCTTTCCCGGGGTGATCCAGGCCAATGACCAGGCCAACAACCTGGTGGTGCGGGGCAACTCCCCCAATGGGGTGGCCTGGCGCATGGAGGGGGTCGACATCGTGAATCCCAATCACCTGACCAATGCGGGGACCTTCTCGGACCGCTTGTCGCAGAGCGGGGGCGGGACCATCATCCTGAGCACGCAGTTGCTGGCCAATTCCTCGTTTTCCACCGGCGCTTTTGCGCCGGAATATGGCAACGCCCTGGCGGGCGTTTTTGACATCCACCTGCGGCGCGGCAACAACGAGCGCTACGAATTTACCGGGCAGGCAGGCCTGATCGGGGTGGATCTCGCGGCCGAAGGGCCGCTGGGGCGCAAGCAGGGCGGGTCTTTCCTGGCCAATTATCGCTACTCGACGGTGGGCCTGCTGGGGCTGATGGGCATCTCCTTCGGCGGCGAAGAAATCACCTATCAGGATCTGGCTTTCAACCTATCGCTGCCGACCAGGAAGGCGGGGACCTTTACCCTCTTCGGGATGGGCGGTACGAGCCTGACGCTCTACAGCGGCCCGCAGGAAGACAGCCTCCGGCAGGAGGCCAAGGACCGCTATGACATCGACTTTCGCTCGCGCATGGGCGCAATGGGGGTGACGCACCGCATTGCGCTGGGCACCAATACTTCGCTGCGCTCGGTGCTCGCCGTCTCGGGTATCGAGAGTACCCGATTTGGGGACATCATCACCGACACCGGCGCCTTGCGCCGGGTGGAGGAGGATACGCTGGTGCAGACGCGGGTATCCTTCCACACGGCCCTGCGCCATCGCTTCTCGGCTCGCTCGCAGCTCACGGTGGGGACCTACCTCAACCAGCTGGGGTACCGTCTCGGCGCGTCGCGCCGGCACCCCTTCGAGCCGGCGGCCGCGCTGCAGCCGCTCAACCATGCCGATGGGAGCTACTTCCTCTTACAGCCCTACGCCAACTGGCACTATCAGCTGGGCAGCAACCTGGGGCTGGATGCGGGCCTGCACAGCATGTATTTCTTCCTCAACGGGAGCCGCTCTCTGGAGCCACGCCTGTCACTCAACTGGCAGATGTTCCGCCGCCATAGCCTGCGCCTCGCCTATGGCCTGCATAGTCAACTGCAGGCACCAGGGACCTATTTTGCCACGGTGGCGGGGCCTTCCGGGCAGGTCACCACCCCCAATACGGACCTGGGTTTTACCCGGGCCCACCATATGGTGCTGGGCTATCATGCGCTGTTGGCTGAGAACCTGCACCTGCGGCTGGAGCCCTATTTCCAATACCTCTTTGGGGTGCCGGTAGTCCCTGATCCGTTCCGGCCGGTCTCCGTGCTCAACCTGCAGGAGGGCTATGTGACCGACTCACTGGTGGCAGAGGGCCGGGGGCGAAATATGGGCATTGACTTCTCGCTGGAGCGCTACCTGAGCAACAACTACTACTTTTTGCTGAGTGGGTCGCTGTACGACTCCAAATACACTGCGGCCGATGGGGTGTCACGAGACACCCGTTTCAACGGAAACTACCTGTTCAGCCTGACAGCAGGGCGGGAGTTTGAGCGGGTGACCAAGCGGGGGAAAAACAAAGTCTTTGGCGTCAATCTGCGGGGCATCTATCAGGGGGGCTTCCGGGCCATGCCGATTTTGCTGGATGCTTCTCAGCAGGCCTTTACGACGGTGTTTGACGACAGCCAGGGCTTTACGGAACGCTTCCCGGACTATTTCCGGGCCGACTTGCGGGTGGTGTTCAAGCGCTTTGCCCCGAAGTATACCCGTACCTTTAGCCTCGACATCCAGAATGTACTCAATACGCAGAATGTGGCCTTTGAGACCTACGATTTTGTCGCGGGAGGCATTGTCACTCGGTATCAGCTGGGGCTGATTCCGTTGATGAGTTATCGGATTGAGTTTTAGGATCGATTCGTATCGCTGGGAAAGGCGGGTATTCCTTGGGGAATGCCCGCCTTTCTGCTATCTTGGGAAAAGGGGTGGATGCCCATCCGCCCCTCCATCCAGATATAGTTCCTATGCGCCCTACCTCGGTGATTTCGCTTATCCTGGCCTTGCTCTTTGCCGCCTTTACTTATTTCCAGTTCAATGACCCGGATGCAGTTCCTTGGGTGATCCTCTACGGCGCGGTGGCAGTGGTTTTTGGGTTTGCCGCCGCCGATCGCCATTTCTTGCCGGTAACGGCCGGCCTGGGCGTGATTTGTCTGGCCTGGTCCCTCTACCATTTGCCGGCTATTTTTGAGTATGCCAGCAACAGCGACGGGGTGGGCTTGTCCGAAGGGATGTCCTATGCCTACCCCTACATTGAGCGGAGCCGGGAATTCGGCGGTCTGTTTCTGGCTTTTCTGGCCTTGCTGTGGCTCTTTTTTCAGCAACGCAAGCCCGTCGAGGACTAATCCACTTCTACGACCTCTACTGCCTCCCCGGAGGCGTTCCAGCTTACCTTGACCCGCCGCAGCAGGCGGGAGCGGAGGCGGTGGGCCAGCACAAAGACCATCAGATTGCCTGGCTGGATCCAGTCGTAATGGGAGAGGTAGTAGCCATTGAAGCGTAAATCTCCGATCTGGCAATAGGCATCCGGGCCATCCCATTGGGTGGCGGTGAGGAGGGTGCGTGTCTGCTCAGGGGTGATGCGCAATATCCTTAGGTCTTCCCGCAAGCAGGTTCCACAGGTCCCCCACCCAAAAGGGTGGTGGGTATGGGATTCATACTGGACAAAGCCCGCCTTGCCATCCGGAAACTGAAAGAGTTCGGGGCTCAGGTTACCAGGATCGGGTACCACATAGGCCGATCGCTGGGAGGTGACCAGTTGGCTGTGCAGGCGTAGGTAGCTGGTGCGCCGGGGGAGTTCGCTGACAAATTGCTGCCCAATGATCAGGTGCTCCAGGTCGTAGGGGCCGGCGATATCCCAGCTATGGGTCCACTCCAAGGGGGTGCAGCGCCACTCCAGCAGGTGTTCGCTGCTCCAGAAGGGGCGGTACACGAGGGCATCTACGTCAATATGGACCGGGTACCAGCCCTGCTCGCCGTAGAGAAACAGCGGTTGGAGATTGGCCTGGTACAGCAGCGAGTCGCTGACCCCAAAAATGTCCAGGTATAGCGGCTGACGGAGCGTGAGCGGGGTGAATTGGCTGGGGCGATGGCCCGCGTAGCCTGGCGTGGTGGTGCGCACGATCCGGGCCGGCTGGCCCTCCTGGGGGACATCGGCGACCCGGACGGCGACCTGCAGCTGCCGGAGCTCCGGCAGGGTAAAGAAGCCCAGGCTGCGGGGAGAGATCTCGGCGTTGAGGATGTAGCCGCGGCGGTCCTCACGACGCTCGGCGGTGTAGCGCAGGTTTTGGATGGCTGGTTGGAGCGAGAGGCCTAGCCATCGCTCCGCTCTTGCAAGGGACTCGGCATTGATCAGTTCGGCCGGCCGGCCGTCGGGAAAGAGGGCGATACCGATCAGGCCCAGGGGCAGCTCGGCTGCCCGCAGGCGTTCGGGCAGGGGGAGGTTCATGCTGTCTCGCAGAATGGTATCCCGCTGGGGATACAGCCGCAGGAAGCCTGCCAGCCCGCTTCCCTCCGGGACCCTCGGACTGGGCAGAAATAGGCGGGCCTGGGGGTCGGTGGCGCCCCGTTGGGGGGCAGCAGGCGGGGCGAGGATGTATTCGGGATGTTGGGAATAGACAAAGTCTTCCGGAAAAGCCGAAGGGGACAGGGCGAGCCAGAGCTCGAGGTGGTCACTTTGGGCGCGCCGGGGGGCGCGCCGGATACGAGGGTCTATCACCTCGGCAAAAAGGGTCAGGTTGTGCCCATCGCTGTAGAGCCGCACCGTGGCCTGGACTTCCCGCTGTTGCAGAGACAGGCCCTCCGGGGCTGGGAGGGAATCCCAGGCCAGGTCGGGGGTCTGCCCCGACAGGAAGGCGATGGCGGTCCCTCCCCAAAGAAGAAGGACCGCCACCCTCATTCGCCGGTAGGTGCTAAGCCTCATCGGGTCACCTCCGGATTACTTCAGCTCCTTGAGGTCGACCACGATGCCTTCCACGCCTTTTTTGGCGGCAGCACGCCGCAGCGCATTGGCGTCGGCACGGGTGGGGTAGGGCCCCAGGATGATGCGGAAGATGGGCTTGCCATCCTTGATGCTGCTGTGCACGAGGGTGTTTTTATAGCCCTTGCCGGCGATCTCGTCCATGCCTTCCAGCAGGCGATAGAAGCTAAAGAAGGCCCCAACCTGCAGGCCAAAGCCCTCAGAGGTACTTTTGGCCGCTTGCATCGTAAAGAGGGCGGGCGTGTACTTTTGGGCCTCGACCAGGGTGGGATCGGGCTTGGCCTCAGGTGTGGCGGTGACCTGGTCTTCGGGCTGGCTCTCGCCAGCCTGCACGCTTTCGGCAATAGGCACCCCATTGTGGTCTACAATGGGCAGGTCCGAGATGTCCACCTGCCGGGCTGGCCGGGTACGGGGTGGTGCCGGCGCCGGGCTGGGGTTGTTGGTCACGACGGGCTGGTTGCCGGGGGGGCTCACTTGTCCGTTGCGGACGACCTCGACCCGTACGCGGGCGACGCCCGCCTGCACCAGGCCGATCTGCTGGGCCGCAGCCCGGGAAAGGTCCACGATGCGCTCGGGCTTGTGCGGGCCTCGGTCGTTGACCTTGACGCTCACGTAGCGGCCGTTGGTGAGGTTGGTCACCTTGACGATGGTCCCAAAGGGCAGGGTGCGGTGGGCGCAGGTGAAGCGGTTTTTGTCGTAAGGCTCGCCGCTGGCGGTCTTGCGGCCGTGAAACTTGTCGTTATAATAGGAGGCCATCCCTTCCTGCACCTGCTGCGCACGCAGCAGCCGGGGGCTGGCGATCAGGAGCATGAGCAGGGCGAGGAGGCCAAAGCGGAAGAACTGGGATGTTTGCATAGGGATAGGGGTCGTTCTTACATGATGATAAATATACGAGCATCTTCCCAAAGTATAGGGAGCTTTTTCGTCTTTTTTTAGCAAAGGAACGGGAAAAGGTGGGGGCATCGTCTATCTTTGTAGCGCGGCATCGTGCTGCCAGGGTATGGTGACGGGTCATCCTTACAAGAAGGTACGACTGGGCGTTCCCCGGATGGGTTTCTGGTCTCCAATCTGCTTTCCCGATTCCCGGAATACCCGTTTCGCCTCCCGCTTCTCAATATCTCCCGTCTGACCTCTCTCTTCTGACCTCTCACCCATGCACATACACATGTTTACCGATGGTGCGGCCCGGGGCAATCCCGGCCCAGGGGGCTATGGCGTGGTCTTGCGCTATGACAAGTACTACAAAGAGCTGGCCCAGGGCTACCGCCGCACCACCAACAACCGGATGGAGTTGCTCGCGGTGATTGTGGGGCTGGAGGCTTTGAAAAAGCCGGGGATGGAAGTGGTCGTATACACCGACTCTCGCTATGTGGAGCAGGCCGTCAACAAGGGCTGGGTGTTTGGCTGGGAGAAAAAGGGGTTTGCTGGTAAGAAAAATCCCGACCTCTGGCGGCGTTTCTTGCCGGTATACCGGCAGCATCGGGTACACCTGCGCTGGGTCAAGGGGCATGCGGGCATCCCTGACAATGAGCGCTGTGATATCCTGGCCACCGAGGCGGCCGATCTGGGGCCGTATCTGATCGATGATTTTTTTGAACAGGAGGAGGCCCGGCGGGGCAAAGGCCAGGCCTGAGGGCCTGAAGCGTGGGCCAGGAAAACCATTCCCTCGGTCTCAGGGTTTGGCATTTGCGAGGGAATCATTTAATTTCCATCCGGATTACCGGTAGCCCTTTTTGGTGGCTGCCACGCAAGCAAGCAGCTTATGAGTAACGACGTTTTTCCTACGCAGAGCGAGAGCATCCGTAATAAAGTCAAGCCCGTCTTTTTCCCCAAGCACCAGATGGCCGTCTACAAGCGGCTGGAGGACAAGCACACCATGGTCGAGGTGGAAAATGATCCGCTGGGCACCCGCATGGTGATCAACCTGGGGCCACAGCACCCGGCCACCCATGGGGTGCTGCGTGTGGTGCTTGAGGTCGATGGCGAGACCATCCTCAAGTCGGTGGTGGATGTGGGCTACCTGCACCGAGGTATTGAGAAGATCGCCGAGAACAAGACTTACCAGGAGTTCATGCCCTATACCGACCGCATGGACTACATGTCACCTTACTCCAACAATGTGGCCCTTTGCCTCGCCGTGGAGAAGCTGGTCGGCATTGAGGTGCCCGAGCGGGCCCAATACATCCGCACCATCGCCTGTGAGCTGGCCCGGATCTCGGCCCACCTGTTGTGGCTGGGCACCATGGTCATGGATGCCGGGGCGGTTTCTATGTTCCTCTGGACCTTTCGTGAGCGGGAAAACCTCTACTCCATCTTTGACAAGCTGGCCGGGGTACGCTTCACCGTGAGCCACTGCCGCATCGGTGGGATCCAGTACGACATGGACGACGACACCATCAACGACATCATGGCCTGGAAGAAGAACTTCCGGAAAGAGTTGGATAGCTGGCGCAAGCTGCTGGGTAACAACGGTATCTGGATGAATCGGAACCGGGGTGTAGGCGTCGTCACCAAGGAGGAAGCCATTCAACTGGGGCTGACTGGCCCGGTGCTCCGCGCCTCTGGCGTGCCGCACGATATACGCACCTTTGAGCCGTATCTCATGTACGACCGGGTGGACTTTGATGTCGCGATCCGCGAAGAGGGGGACTGCCTGGCCCGCTACCTGGTGCGCATGGACGAGATGGCGCAGAGCATCCGCATCCTGGACCAGCTGATGGAGCAACTGCCCGGCGGCGACATTCGCGCCGACAATGCCAAGCATACCTATGCCTCCAAGGACGAAGTCTACTACTCCATGGAAGGCATGATCCACGACTTCATGATGACCGATGTCGGCGTGATGCCGCCGGAGGGGGCTGAGGTCTATCAGGCCATCGAAGCCCCCAAGGGGGAGTTGGGCTTTCACATCAAGTCAGACGGCACCGGCTCGCCCTGGCGCCTCAAGATCAATTCGCCTTCCTTCTCCAACCTGCAGGCCCTGGAGTCTATGATGGAAGGGAGTATGATCGCTGATACTGTAGTTCTGATTGGATCACTTGATCCGGTGATGGGCGAGTGCGATAAGTAAGAAACTTTCGAATAAGAAGGCCGTTCTGAGGTATCAGGACGGCCTTCTTGGCTTGTATAGGATCCATAGAGCGGAGGGTATGTGTTAGGTGTGCGTTGCCCGATTGTTAGGAGAAAGTTTGGAAGCGGGGGCAAATTTCCTTTTCTTGAATACTCGTGGAGTAGTATGTGCCTAGGCGGAGACTTGGGGTGTGGCACATAATTGAGGCCCCAAAAGATGCTTATGGATTACCTTCAGATCGTTACCGGAACCCTATTGGCTTACCTGATCGGCTCCATTCCTACCGCGGTTTGGGTAAGCAAATGGATTTACGGCATTGATATTCGAGAGCATGGGTCTGGCGATGCCTCCCACACCAACATACACCGGGTACTGGGCCGCCGGACAGGTATCAAGGTGCAGATATTTGACGCCCTGAAGGGCTTATTGGCGGCAGAGTTGGCGTATCTGTTTCACCGACACTACGGTGTCTTTTCCGATATTGAATACCCCCTGTTGATGATGACCTTCGGCCTGGCGGCCGTGATGGGTCACATTTTTCCCGTGCTGGCCGGTTTTCGGGGAGGCAAAGGCTATCATGTGAGCCTGGGCGTACTCATCGCGATTCACCCACTGGCCACGGCCGTCTTTGCGGTTTGTTCCCTGGTGATTTACCTGCTGTTTCGCTACCCACAACTGGCCTATGTGGCCGGTGGCGTGGCCCTGGCTATCTTTGTAGCCCTGCGGGGCAAGGTGGTTTTTGGTGACCTGGGCCTTCCGATGCTACTCTTCAGCATCAGCCTCGCGATGATGCTGATCCTCACCCACCGGGAAGAGCTACAGCGCATGGCGCTGCAACGCGGCTTCCTGATCCGGGGGCGCCGGTCCCGGCGATAAATCCAGGTTTTTCTATTTTTTGGAATATTTCCTACATGGATTTCGCGCCATAGTGCTCGTCATTCCGTGCAGGAATTACACCCTCATCCGGGCTCAGGCCCGGCCAATACCCCCTTCGGATGTCTGTTTTGAGGCATTTGGGGGGGGAGCGAGCATAACAGGAATAGCCTGAGACTTAGGCTTTTCTTCTGGATTATGCATTTGTGCTGTCAGCGGTGTCAGGCCTTACTTCATTTGCCTTTTGAAAGCCGCCTTTCCCTAACAGGGGGCTGGACAGGGTATTTTAGGGTGTGTACTTTTGGGAAAAGGGAAAGTACACATGCGTAGGTTAATTTATTGGGTGGCCCTCCTCGGGCTCGCCCCTACCGCTTGGGCCCAACCCGTGGCCCAGTTTACCGCCGATCCATTGACCGGATGCGCCCCCATGGTCGTATCCTTCACGGATCAGTCCCAGCAGGCCGTCGCCTGGTTTTGGGATACGGGGATTGGTACGTCCAATTTGCAAAATCCGAGCTTCTTCTTTGCTCAGCCAGGGACCTACACGGTTACCCTCATTGTCACCGATGCAGGCGGAGCCAAGGATACCCTGGTCAAGACCGACTATCTGACGGTCTACAGCTATCCCACCGCCGACTTTGCGGCGGCGCAGACCACCGTCTGCGCCCACGAGCCGCTGGCCTTTACGGATCTCTCCAGCCCGGGCACCGGGGTTCTCACCCAGTGGACCTGGGATTTTGGGGACGGGGCGACCAGCACGGATCAACATCCCGTACACACCTTTGCCAGCCCAGGGGTGTACCCGGTGTCGCTGGTGGTGGAAAATGACGCCGGTTGCGGCGACGACGAACTGAAAACCACCTATATCACCGTGCAGGCCCCTGACGCGGCCTTTTGGGGAGACTCGCTGATGTCCTGTGGCCCACCGCTGCCCGTGCAATTTGTGAGTGTGGGGGGAGCGGGCCAGCATCAGTGGCTCTTTGGCGATGGCGGTACCGCCGGCATCGCCAACCCAGCCCATAGCTATTCCAGCTATGGCACCTACACCGTGACCCATATGGTCCAGGATGCCCTGGGCTGCCGCGACACCGTCGTCAAACCCAATTACATCAACATCGGGGTCAATACCCTCAGCGCCAGCGCCAGCGATTCCACCGTCTGTAAGGGCGACACCATTTTCTTTACCACCAATGCTTCGTTGGGCAGCACCGTAACCTGGGATTTCGATGATGGGACCACCGCCAGTGGGCGATCGGTCTTTCGCAAGTATCCGGCCGGCGGCCAGTACGATGTACAGGTGTCTATCGACGACCCCAGCGGCTGCCAGCGGGATATCGTGATTCCCGTGGAGGTTTTTGACTATCCCGTGGTGGACTTCACCGTCGCCGACA